>NZ_OZ060380.1:0-300000 GCF_964059035.1 Buchnera aphidicola (Periphyllus testudinaceus) | reverse complement strand
AAAAATATTACATCATTAAATATTATATTAAAATCAAATTCTAAAGGATCATTAGAAGCGATATCTTTTGCTATTAGAAAATTATCTCATAAAGAAGTAAATTTAAATATTTTAAGTTTAGGGGTAGGAAGAATTAATGAAACAGATGCATCATTAGCTAATTCTTCTAATGCTATTATTATTGGTTTTAATGTAAGAGCAGATATTTCTGCAAAAAAAATTATTGAAAAAGAAAACATAGATTTGAGGTATTATTCTGTTATTTATTCTTTAATAAAAGATATTGAATCATCTATTTATGGAATGTTATCTCCAAAATATAAACAAAAAATAATTGGTTTAGTTTCAGTAAGAAGTATTTTTAAATCTCCAAAATTTGGGTTTATTGCAGGATGTATGGTTACTGAGGGAGTTATTAAAAGAAATAGTCCAATTAAAGTTTTAAGAAATGATATTGTTGTTTATGAAGGAATTTTAGAGTCAATTAGACGTTTTAAAGAAGACGTCAAAAAAGTAAGAAGTGGAATTGAGTGTGGTATTGGTATAAAGAACTATAATGACATTCGTGTTAATGATATAATAGAAGTTTATAAAATTATTGAAATGAAACGAATATAATTATTTTTAAAATAAATTAAAATAATAAATTTTATTTTGGAAAAAATAGTGTACAAGAATATTCATAGATTAGTAAGAATTTCTAAAGAAATTAAAAAAGAGATTTCTTATATTATTCAAAAATCAATTAATGATCCAAGATTTAATAAATTATCTACTATTTTAGATGTAACAATTTCTAAAGATTATTCTTATGCTAAAGTTTATATTTGCTATATTAAAAAAAAAAAATTTTCTAAATATTCGTCTTTAGAAGTTTTAAATCATGCTTCTTCTTATATAAGATTTTTGTTAGGAAAGCGATTGAATCTTAGAACTGTTCCAAAATTAATTTTTCTTTATGATTTTTCTTTTTTAGAAGGTAAAAAAATATCTAATTTATTAAAAAATTTATAATAATTAAAAATTTTTAATGAGGTTTATGAATGTTTTTTACTAAAGTAAGAAATATTCACGGGATTCTTTTATTAGATAAACCAGTTGGAATTTCTTCAAATAAAGCTTTGCAAATAACAAAAAAAATATTTTCATCTACTAAAGCAGGACATACTGGATCTTTAGATCCATTAGCTACTGGTGTTTTACCAATATGTTTTGGAGAAGCCACAAAATTTTCTCAATATTTACTAAAATCTAATAAAAAATATAGAGTTATTGCTAAATTAGGAGAACAAACATCTACTGCAGATTCTTATGGAGAAATAATAAATTCTGTTAATGTAAAAAAAATTAGTATTAATGAATATGAAAAAGTATTAGATAAATTTAGAGGAAATATTTCTCAAATTCCTCCAATTTATTCTGCAATAAAATATAAAGGAATACCATTGTATAAATATGCAAGAAAAGGAATTCAGGTTCCTATAAAAAGAAGATTTGTTAGTATATATAAATTAACTAGTTTATATAGATATAAAAATCTTATTGAATTAAAAATTTTTTGTTCATCTGGAACTTATATTCGTTCTATTATTGATGATTTAGGAAAATTTTTAAAATGTGGAGCTCATGTAATTTTTTTAAGACGAACAAAAGTTTCTTCATATTCAATTTTATCGTCAATAACTTTAGATGAATTATTTTTTTTAAAACAAAAGTATAAAAAAAAAAATTTTCAATATTTTTTAAAAAAGATTAAAAAATTTTTTATTCCTATTTATTCTTTAGTATCTCATTTTCCTAAAATATATTTATCTGAAAAAGATATTTTTTATCTTCGAAATGGTCGATCAATAAAGCTTACTACTAAATTAAATACTTGTATAATTAGTATCATGAATACAAAAAATAAATTTATTGGTTTAGGAAAATTAAATAACAAAAAATATTTAATTTCTTATAAATTAATAAATTATAATTTGTAAAAAAATTATTTCTTTATATCAGATATAAATTAATCTAAATTATTAACTCATAGGGTTTTTTATGATTTTAAATATTTCAAATATGCAAAAAATAATTTCTAAATATGGTATGAACAATAAAGATAGTGGAAAATCTGAAGTTCAAATTGCTATTTTAACAAATAAAATAAATGATTTACAAAAACATTTTTATATACATAAAAAAGATTTTTCTAGTCGTCGAGGTTTATTAAGTATGGTTTCAAAACGTAGAAAATTATTAGATTATATAAAAAAAAAATCTATTTTAAAATATAATTTTATAATAAAGAATTTAAAAATTCGTAGGTAGAGTTAATTAAAATAGAAAAATAGAAAAAAAAAAAAAAAAAAAAAATAAAAATATAAAAAAATAAAAATAAAATTTAAAAATAATTTTTTTTGAATAATTCTTTAAAGATATTTTTTAAAAATATTTAAAGAGAAAAGAGGGCTATAGCCCTTTTTTTTATTAAAATAAATTTTATTATTTTTTTATATTTATTATTTATGTTTATAAATATACAATTTTTTGATTTATTATCTTAAGGATATTTATTTTGCTTAATCCGCTTATATTTAAATTTAAATATGGTCGTCATACAGTTATTTTAGAAACTGGGTTAATTGCTAGACAGGCAACATCTGCAATAATGGTTAGTATAGAGGATACAACAGTTCTTGTAACTGTAGTTGGTCAAAAAAATTCTCAGATTGAAAAAAGTTTTTTACCTTTAACTGTAAATTATCAAGAAAGAACTTATGCTGCTGGTAGAATACCGGGTGGTTTTTTTAGAAGAGAAGGCAGACCTAGTGAAAACGAAATTTTAATTGGTCGATTAATAGATCGTCCAATTAGACCACTATTTCCAAAAGATTTTTCTAATGAGGTACAAGTAATTGCTACAGTTGTTTCATTAAATCCAAAAATTAATCCTGATATTGTATCTATGATTGGAGTATCTGCGGCATTATATATTTCAGGAATACCTATTAAAGACATGGTTGGAGCAGCTCGAGTTGGCTATATTAATAATAAATATTATTTAAATCCTACAACTGATGAAATGAAATTTAGCACGTTAGATTTAATAGTTTCTGGAACAGATAAACATATTTTAATGATTGAATCAGAATCTAATCAATTAAATAAAAATATAATTTTTAATGCAATTTTATATGGTTTTAAAAAACAAAAAAAATTGATAAAAAATATGAAAAATTTGTTATCTTCTATTAAAAAGAAATCTTGGAATTTTAATTCTTCTTATTTAAATAAAGAAATTTATAAAAAAATTTCTAAAATTTCAAAAAATTCTATTAAAGATATATATCTTATTTCTAATAAAAAAAAACGAATTAAAAAGTTAAAAATATATAAAGATTATATTATTAATAATTTATTATTTGAAAATCCAGATTTAAATATTATAGAAATAAATAAAATTTTTTTTGAAATTGAAAAAAAAATTGTTCGAAAAAATATTTTAAAAAATAATTATCGAATAGATGGAAGAAATAAAGATACTATTCGTAAAATAGATATAAAAACTAGTTTATTAAAACGTACTCATGGTTCTGCTTTGTTTACAAGAGGAGAAACTCAATCTTTAGTTTCAGTTACTTTAGGAACTTCTAGAGATGCTCAAAATTTAGATGAATTGTTAGGTGATAAAACAGATAGTTTTTTATTTCATTATAATTTTCCACCTTATTCTGTTGGAGAAATAGGTATGATTAACTCTCCTAAAAGAAGAGAAGTAGGTCATGGAAGATTAGCTAAAAAAAGTATTTTATCTGTAATTCCATCTATTAATATTTTTCCTTATACTATTCGTATAGTATCAGAAATTACTGAATCTAATGGTTCTTCATCAATGGCATCTGTTTGTGGAGCTTCTTTAGCTTTAATGGATGCAGGAGTTCCTATTAAAGAACCTATTGCTGGAATTGCAATGGGGTTAATAAAAGAAAAAAAAAAATATGTAATTCTTACAGATATTTTAGGAGATGAAGATTATTTTGGAGATATGGATTTTAAAGTAGCAGGAAGCAAAATAGGAATAACTTCATTACAAATGGATATGAAAATTGAAGGTATTACTAATGATATTATTAAATGTTCTTTGAAAAAAGCTAAAATTGCTATAAAAAAAATTTTAAAAATTATGTCTGAAACAATTAATGTTCCAAATAAAGAAATTTCAAAATTTGCTCCTCGAGTGCATATTATAAAAATTAATCCAGAAAAAATAAAAGATGTTATAGGAAAAGGAGGTTCAGTCATTAGAATGTTAACAGAAGAAACAGGAACAACTATTGAAATTGAAGATAATGGAACAGTTAAAATTTCAGCTATTATGGAAAAAAAAGCACTTAATGCAATAGAAAGAATTAAAGAAATTACAGCAGAAATAGAAATTGGAAAAATTTATACTGGAAAAGTTACTAGAATAGTTGATTTTGGAGCTTTTGTTTCAATAGGAGCAGGAAAAGAAGGTTTAGTTCATATTTCTCAAATTTCAAATAAACATATAGAAAAAGTTTCTGATTATCTTTCATTGGATCAATTAGTAACTGTTAAAGTATTAGATATGGATAGACAAAACAGATTAAGATTAAGTATGAAAGAAATTACAAAATAATTTTTTTGAAATATTAATTTTAAAATATTTATTAAAAAATAGAATTTGAAAATTCTATTTTTTATGATAATCTTTATTTTATATTATTTTATTTTTTTAATTTTAAATAAATTAAAATTTTATTTTTTAATATTAGAAATATATTTTTTATAAATTTTATATAAACAAAATAATAATTTATTTTAAATTTTATATTAAATTTTTTATTTTTTTAAAATAAAATTTTAAATTATTTAAAATATATTAATTTTAAAAATTATTATTTTTTTATAAAAAAATAATTTAAAAATTTTAGTAAATATTTTTTTAAATATAAAATATTATACAATATCTTTTAAGCCAGTTGACACTTTCGAATGAATATAATAAAAATATTTATTATTAATTATGTAGACTGGCCTCTTCGTTCATTAAATGAGGTGCATGTTTTACATGATTTTGATAAAAAATAATTTTTCGACTTTTGGATTAAATAATTCAATTTTAAAAGTTTTAGATGAAATAGGTTATAAAAAACCTTCTCCTATTCAAGAACAATGTATTCCACATTTATTAAATAAACATGATATTTTAGGAATGGCTCAAACTGGAAGCGGAAAAACTGCAGCTTTTTCTTTACCTTTATTAAATAATATCAAAGTAGAATTAAGATTTCCTCAAATTTTAGTTTTAACTCCTACTAGAGAATTAGCAATTCAAGTTTCTGAGGCTTTTTCTTTATTTGCAAAATATCTTCCAAGAATTCATGTTTTACCTTTATATGGCGGGCAAAGATATGAGTTGCAATTATCTTCTTTAAGACGAGGCCCTCATATTATTGTTGGAACTCCTGGGAGATTATTAGATCACTTAAAAAGAAAAACGTTGAATTTATCTAAATTAAATACTTTAGTTTTAGATGAAGCAGATGAAATGTTACGGATGGGATTTATTGAAGATGTAGAAAATATTTTATCTCAAATTCCAAAATTTAGACAAACAGCTTTATTTTCAGCTACTATGCCAGAAGCTATTAGACGAATTTCAAAAAGATTTATGAAAAATCCAAAAGAAATTCGTATACAATCTAGTATAACTAATCGACCAGATATTCATCAAACTTATTGGTTAGTATATGGAAAAAAAACTGATGGATTAATTAGATTTTTAGAAACAGAAGATTTTTCAGCTACTATAATTTTTGTTCGTACAAAAAATTCTACAGTAGAAATTTCAGAAATATTAGAAAAAAATGGATATAATTGTTCAGCGTTAAATGGAGACATGAATCAATCATTACGTGAAAAAACTTTAGATAGATTAAAAAATGGAAAATTAGATATATTAATTGCTACTGATGTTGCTGCCAGAGGATTAGATGTAGATCGTATTAGTTTTGTTATTAATTATGATGCTCCTATGGATGCTGAATCATATGTACATAGAATTGGTCGAACTGGTCGAGCAGGTAGAAAAGGAAAAGCTTTAATGTTTGTAGAATATAGAGAAATAAGATTATTAAGAAATATTGAAAGAATGATTAGACAATCTATTAAAGAAGTATATTTACCAAATTCAGAATTATTAAGTAAAAGTCGTTTAGAAAATTTTTCAAAAAAAATTAAAAAAGAATTAAAAAGTACTGATTTAAAAGAATACTTAATTTTGTTAGAAAAAATTAATTTAGAAAATCCTGTAAGTATTGAAAAATTAGCAGCTGCTCTTTTAAAAATGGCTCAAGGAGAACGAGTTTTAATTGTAAAAAAAGATAAAATTATTAAAAATGCTCGAAGAAATTGGACAAAGCCAATTGTTAGAAGACAATTTGAAAATAAAAATTATAGAACATCTAAATATTTTAAAAAAAATAATAATATGGATGTTTACAAAATAGAATTAGGAAAAAATGATAAAATTGAAGTAAGACATATTGTTGGAGCTATAGCTAATGAAGGAAATCTTAATAATAAAGATATTGGAAATATAAAAATTTTTTCTTCTTATTCTACAATAGAATTACCAAAAAAAATAATTCAAAAGAAAAATTTTGAAAATTTAAAAAAAATAAAAATTTTTAATAAATTTATTAATTTAAAATTATTTAATAATTTTAAATTTTTAAATCGTTCTAAGTTTATTAAAAATCGTTCAAAAAATATATTTCTAAAAAAGAATTTATCTAAAATTTCTAAAAAAAAAATATATTTAAAAAATTCGCGTTTAAAAAAACGTTTAATATAAATTTGAAATTAAAAAATAAATAATAAAATTATTTTTTAAAAAAGATTTAAAGAGCGCACTTTAATATAAAGTCAGTGCTCTCTTTAATAATTTATTTTTTATAAGCTATAGCTTCAATTTCAATTTGAACATTTTTTGGTAATTTTGATACTTCTACGCAAGATCGTGCTGGAAAAATTGATATTTTTTTTTTAAAAAATGTTTCATAAGCGAAATTAATAGTTTTTATTTTATTTAAATTTGTTGTAAATATAGTTGTTTTAACTATATTTTTTAATTTAAAATTAGTTTTTTTAATTATTTCGTATATATTTTTTAAAACAAGAAATGTTTGATCGTACATTTTTTTTGGAATTTTGTTAGAAATTGAATCAATTGGAATTTGACCAGAAATCATTAATAAATTTTTTGTTTGTATTGCTTGAGAATAAGGCCCAATAGGATTAGGTGATTTTTTTGTATAAATTTTCATAAAATTTTTTATTTTTATTGAGATATGTTATATATTTTTAATGTTTAATAAAATTGTTTATAAAAATATTTTTAAAATATTATAAAAATATTTATAAAGAAATATTTTTTATTAAACTGTTCATTATTAATGATTTAACTACATGCACTCTATTTGATGATTGTTGAAATATAATTTTTTTATTTGCATTAAATACATCTTCTGTAATTTCTACTCCGTTTTTTAGATTAAATTGTTTCATGATTTTTTTTCCAAATACGGTTTTTGTATTATGCAAAGCTGGTAAACAATGAAATACTTTTATAAAAGGATTATTTGAGAGTTTTAAAATTTTTTTATTAACTTGATAATTTTTTAATTTATTAATTTTTTCTTTTTGTTTTTTTAGTTTTTCTCCCATAGAAATCCAAACATCTGTATATATTATATCAGTTTTATATATTCCTTTTTCTATATCATCTGTTAAAAAAATATTATTTTTTATATTAATATATTTATTTAAAAATTTTTTATTTGGAAAATATTCTTTAGGAGATATTAGAGATAATTTAAATTTAAATAAATTTGAAGCTTCAACAAGTGAGTTAGAAATATTATTTGAAGAATCTCCAATGTATGATATTTTTATTTTATTTATTTTTTTTTTAGGAAAAATTTCTTTAATAGTTAATAAATCAGATAAAATTTGAGTTGGATGAAATTTATTAGTTAATCCATTCCATACTGGAATTTTAGAATATTTAGCTAGTTTTTTTATATTTTTATGTTGATGACCTCTATATAATATTCCATCATATATTTTTCCTAAAGTTTCTGCTGTATCTTCAATAGATTCTTTATATCCTAAATGAGTATCTCCTGGACCTAAATATGTAGTTTTTGCTCCTTGATCAAAAGATGCAATTTCAAAAGAACATCTTGTGCGTGTAGATTCTTTTTCAAAAATAAGAGCAATATTTTTATTTTTTAAGTATTTTTTTTCTTTTTTAATTAATTTTTTTAATTTTATTGTTTTAGAAAATTTTAATAAAAATAAAATATCTTTTTTTTTAAAATCATTTAATTTTAAAAAATTTCGTAAATAAAATGGATTCATATATTTCCTATAAAATAAATATAATTGAATAAATTTGTTTTTTTTTAATATTTTAATTTTTAATATAGTTAATATTAAAATATATATTTTAATTTTTAAATTTTATATATAAGAAATATAATAAAAAAATTATTTTATAATATAATTGTAACATTGAAAAGTTTAAAAAACATATTTTTGAAAATATTTTTAAAAAATAATATATTAAAAATAATAATAATTATATTATATATTTATAATATATAAAAAAATAGGAATATTATATTAATGAAAATTACACCTTATATACATTCTAGTAAAATATATAAAAATAATTGTTTAGTTTTTGGAATATATTCAGATAAAAATTTAGAAAATTTATTACATTTTTTAAATGTAGATGAAATAAAAAATATAAAAAAATTATTACAAAAAAGTAATCTAAAAGAAAAATTTGGAAAAATTTTATTGTTTCATAATTCTTTAAAATCTTCTTATGATTCTATTTTATTGATTAATTGTGGAAAAAAAAAATATTTTTCTAATAATCTTTTTTCTAAAATTATAGAAAAAATTTTTTTATTTTTAAAACAAAGTTATTTTAAAAATATTTATATTAATTTTGTAGATTTTAATAAATCTTTAAATACAACATATTGGAGAGGTAGAAATTTTGTTAATATAATAAAAAATATTTTTTATTCTTTTAATAAATATAAAAGTTCAAAAAATAAAAAATTATATAAAATAAAAAAAATATTTGTTAAAGTTGATAATAAAAAAAATTTAAATTTTTTAGAAAAATCTATTAAACATAGTTTAGCTATTTCACAAGGAATAAATTTAGCAAAAGATATTAGTAATACTCCTCCTAATATTTGTAATCCTAAATATTTAAGTTATTGTTCTGTAAAATTACAAAATAGATATAAAAATACTATAAAAATAAAAATTTTGAATGAAAATGATATTAAAAAATTAGGTATGAATGCTTTTTTATCTGTTTCTAAAGGTTCTTTTTATAAAGCTTATATGTCTATTATTTATTATAATAAAAATAAAAATACAATTAATAAGAAACCTTTTGTTTTAGTTGGAAAAGGTGTAACTTTTGATTCTGGAGGAATATCAATAAAATCATCATATTTAATGGATGAAATGAAATATGATATGTGTGGATCAGCATCTGTTTTAGGAACAATAGATTGTATTGCTAAATTAAATCTTCCGATAAAAGTTATAGGAATTATTTCAGCATGTGAAAATATGCCTGGAAATAAAGCATTTAGACCAGGAGATATTATTAAAACAATGTCTGGAAAAACAGTAGAAATATTAAATACTGATGCAGAAGGAAGATTAATTTTATGTGATATTTTAACATATGTTGAAAGATTTAATCCAAAACTTGTGATCGATATAGCTACTTTAACTGGATCTTGTGTATCTATTTTAGGAAATGCAGCAAGCGGATTATTTACAAACAATAAAACTTTATCAAAAGATTTAAATAAAGCTTCTAAGAAAGTTGATGATAAAGTTTGGAATTTGCCAAATTTTAAAATATATAAAAAATATTTAAAATCTAATTTTGCTGATTTATCTAATATTGGAGGAAAAAATTCTGGTGCAAGTGTAGCTTCTTATTTTTTATCTTATTTTGCAAAAAAATATAAATGGGCTCATTTAGATATTGCAGGTACTGCTTGGAATACTGGAGATAAAAAAGGGGCAACAGGTAAACCTGTAACATTGTTGTGTCAATATTTTTTAAATTTCTTAAAAAAAAATGATTAAAAAAAATGTATATTATTTAATAAATAATTTATATTATTAAAAGATATATTTCACTTAATTTCAATTTTATATTGAAAAAATTATTTATACAATTGATATATAAAAAAAATATGAAAAAAAATTATAATCCTAAGTTAATTGAAGAAAAATTATACAAATTTTGGGAAAAAAAGAAATATTTTGAAATTTCTAAAAAAAAATCTAATAAAAAATCTTTTTGTATTATTATGCCTCCTCCAAATGTTACTGGAATTTTACATATGGGTCATGCATTTCAACAAACTATAATGGATATTTTAATACGTTTTAATAGAATGAAAGGAAAAAATACTTTATGGCAAGTTGGAACAGATCATGCTGGAATTTCTACTCAATTATTAGTAGAAAAAAATATTTTTAAAAAAACAGGAAAAATAAGACAAGATTATACAAAAGATTATTTTATTAAAAAAACATGGAAATGGGTATTAAAATATAAAAAAAAAATATTTTATCAAATGAAACGTTTAGGTAATTCAATAGATTGGACTCGTGAAAAATTTACTTTAGATCCTGATGTTTCTAAAGGTGTAAAAAAAGTATTTTTAATTTTATATAATCAAGGATTAATTTATAAAAAAAAAACTATTGTAAATTGGGATATGCATTTAAAAACTGTTATTTCAGATTTAGAAGTAAAAAATAAAAATATAAATAGTATAATGTGGTATATAAAATATTTTTTTATTAAAAAAACTCATGTATTAAATGGAAAAAATTATATAGTAATCGCTACTACAAGACCTGAAACAATATTAGGAGATTCTGCAATTGCGATAAATCCTAAAGATAAAAGATATACTAAATGTATAGGATGGAAAGTTTTAGTTCCTATTATTAATAGAATAATACCTATAATACTTGATAATGATATTGATATAAAAAAAGGTACAGGATGTGTAAAAATTACACCAGCTCATGATTTTATTGATTATAAAATAGGTATTAAGCATTCTTTACATATGATTAAAATATTTTCTAAAAATGGAACAATTAAAAAAAAATTAAAAATTTATGATCATAAAGGAAATAAAGATAATTTTTATAGTACGAATATTCCATTAATATTTCAAAAATTAAATCGATTATCCGCAAGAAAAACAATCATAAAATTTTTAAAAAAAGATAATTTTTTAATTAAAAAAGAATATATAAATTCTATGATTCCTTTTGGAGATAGAAGTAATACTATTATTGAACCAATGTTAACAAATCAATGGTTTTTAAAAACTTCTTATTTAGCCAAAAAAGCTATTTTTGCAGTTCAAAATAAAGAAATTTTATTTTTTCCAAAAAAATATAAAAATATGTATTTGTCTTGGATGAATAATATACAAGATTGGTGTATCTCTAGACAATTATTGTGGGGACATAAAATTCCTGTATGGTATGATAATAAAAATAAAATTTATGTAGGAAAAAATATTATTGATGTACGAAAAAAATATAATTTACATGAAAATTTTTTTTTAAAACAAGATAATAATGTTTTAGATACATGGTTTTCTTCAAGTTTATGGACTTTTTTAACTTTAGGATGGCCTAAAAAAACATATGAATTACAAATTTTTCATCCTACTAATGTAATTGTTAGTGGATTTGATATAATATTTTTTTGGATAGCACGAATGATTATGTTAACAATGCATATTGTTAAAAATGATTCTAAAAAATCTAATATTCCTTTTAAAAAAATATATATTACTGGTTTAATTCGGGATGAAAAAGGAAATAAAATGTCTAAATCAAAAGGAAATATAGTAAATCCAATTGATTTAATTGATGGAATTAGTTTAGAAAAATTAATTTCTTTTAAAACCAAAGATATTGATAAAAATTGTAATAAATATAATAATATTTGTATAAAAATCACAAAAAATTTTCCAAATGGAATTAAAGGATTTGGAGCAGATTCTCTGAGATTTACTTGTGCTGCACTTTCTAACAATTCTAGAAATATTTCTTGGGATATGAATCGTCTGCAAGGGTATCGTAATTTTTGTAATAAATTATGGCATGCTAGTCGTTTTGTTTTAAAATTTGTAAAAAATTTTAAAAATACAGATAAATTATTAAAAAATAAATTATCATTTTTAGATAAATGGATTATATCAGAATTAAATATTTTAATTAAAAATTATATAATTTCTATAAAAAAGTATAGATTTGATTTTGTAGCAAATTTAATTCATGATTTTGTATGGAATAATTTTTGTGATTGGTATCTAGAAATGTCGAAAATTATTATTAAAAAAGGTACTTTAGAAGAAAAAAATTCTTCTAAAAAAATTTTAATATATGTTTTAGATATAATATTAAAATTATCTCACCCAATAATTCCTTTTATTACAGAATATATTTGGAAAAAAATTCAATCTTTAAAATTTAAAGATTTTTGTAAAAGTATTGTTAATAAAAAATTTCCTAAATATGATGAAAAATATATAGATTTATATTCTATAAAAAATATGAAAATATTTAAAAGAATTTTTATTGAAATAAGATCTATAAGAAAATTTTTTAAAATAAAATATAATAAAAAAATTTTTTTATTTTTAAAAAATTTTAATAATGAAAAATTAATTTTTTTTAAAAAATACAAAAATTTTATAAAAAAAATTATGTTTATTAAAGAGATTCATATTTTTTCAAAAAAATATAATCATTTTTTAAAAACTTCTGTTATTAGACATATTGATGAATCTGAATTATTAATTCCTATAAAAGGTATTATAAATAAAAAATATGAATGGGTTAAATTATTAAAAAAAATAAAAAAATATCAAATTAAAAAAAAAATTAGTAAAAAAATTATTTCCAATAAAAAATTTTTAGAAAATGCTCCAAAAAAAATTGTACATAGAGAATTAAAAAAATTAAAAATTTTACAAAATACATTAAATAATTTAAATGATTATAAAAAATTATTAAAATTTTTATAATTATTAAATAATTAATATATTTTTATATACATAAAATTTTTTAATTTTTTTTTTATTTATATTTTATTAAAAATTATGGAAAAAAAATGCCTAATATAGTAAATTTTATTCATGATAAAAATTTTAAAAAAAAAAATGTTAATGATTATATTAGAATAAATTTTTCTTTTTATAAATATTTTTATATTAAAAATTTAATAAAAATAAAAAATAAAATTGAAAATTTATGTAAGAAATTAAAAATTTTTGGAAGAATTTATATTTCTTATGAAGGAATTAATGTTCAAGGTAGCATTTTAAAGAAATTTTTTAATATTATGAAAAATAAAATAAATAAATTAGATATAAATTTAAAAAACGTTTATTTTAATATTGGAATAGATAATACTAGACAATCATTCTTTAAATTAAAAGTAAAAATTAAAAAAAATCTTGTTTCAGATAAAATAAAAATAAATTTTTTAAAAAATAAATATAAAAAAAAATATTTAAATTCTAAACAAGTTAATAATTTTTTAGACAATGAAAAAGTAATTTTTATAGATGTAAGAAATAATTATGAATATAAAATTGGTCATTTTAAAAAAGCAATTTCATTAAATTCATCAACATTTAAAAATCAATTAAAAAATATTTGTTATAATGCAAATCTATATAAAAAAAATAAAATAGTTCTTTACTGTACTGGAGGAATTAGGTGTGAAAAAACTGCTTTTTTAATGAATGAAAATGGATATAAAAAAGTATATCAAATTTATGGAGGAATTATTGGTTATGTAAATGATTGTATAAAAAATAATAATCCTATTCGATTTTTAGGAAAAAATTTCGTATTTGATTTTAGATTAAAAGAAACTATTTCAAAAGATATTTTATCTACTTGTTATCAATGTCGAAAAAAATCTGATCATTATGTAAATTGTATGAATGAAAAATGTAATCTTCTTTTTATACAATGTATTTTTTGTTCAAAATTATATAAATCTTTTTGTTCTAAAATGTGTTATATAAAAAAAAAAGTTTTTTAAAATATATTTTATTAAAAAAAATTTTTTTATATTTTTTAAAAAATTGTATATTTTTACTTAGATTGGTTTATTTAAAAAACAAAAATTTTAATATATAATGTTATTAAAAATAATTTTTTAAATAAATTATATATTCATATAAAATAAGTTTAATTAAGATAATTTTAATTAAGGAAAGTTTATGAAAACAATATTAATAAAAAATATTGTTAATAATATTGTTAAAGTGTCTTCTATTGTTAAAATTCAAGGATGGGTAAAAAATAAAAGAATGTCTAAATCTCATTTATTTTTTGTTGATATTTATGATGGTTCATGTATTCATTCTTTACAATTAATTTTTAACAATTCTATTATAAATTTTCAAGATAATTTTTCTCAAATTATTCCTGGATGTTCTATTTCTATTCAAGGTAAATTAGTTCATGCATTAAAAAATAAAAAAATGTTTGAAGTTCAGGTATTTAAATGTAAAGTAATAGGATATGTTTATAATTCGAATTCTTATCCTATGTCTTCTAAAAAACATACTATGGAACATTTACGTAAACATGCTCATTTAAGAGCAAGAACGAATATTATAGGAGTAATTTCTAGAATAAGAAGTAATGTTTTTTATTATTTTAATAAATTTTTTTATAAAAATAATTATCATTGGGTTTCTTCACCAATAATTACTTCTTTAAATGCAGAAGGCGCAGGAGATATGTTTAAAATATCAAATTTTAAAAAAAATAAAGATAATTTAGATATTCAACAAAAAAAATTTTTTGGAAAAGATGTATATTTAACTGTCTCTGGTCAATTATCTATTGAATCATATGCTTGTGCTTTATCTAAAGTTTATACTTTTGGTCCTATATTTAGAGCTGAGAATTCTAATACTACTCGTCATTTATCTGAATTTTGGATGTTAGAAGTAGAAGTTGCTTTTAAAGATATGTTTGGAATTATTGAAATCATTAAAAAAATGTTAAAATATGTTATAAAACTTGTTTTAAAAAAAAATAAAGATGATTTATTATTCTTAAAAGAAAATATTAATTCTACTGTGATAAAAAGACTTAAAAATTTTTTAAAATCAGATATTATTCAAATTGATTATAAAAAAGCGATAAATATTTTAAATAAACAAAATAAAATTTTTCCTAATAAAATTATTTATGGAAATGACATAAATTCAGATCATGAAAAGTTTTTAGTAGACAAATATTTTAAATCTCCTCTTATTATTATAAATTATCCAAAAACATTAAAACCGTTTTATATGAGAATAAACGATGATAAAAAAACAGTTGCTGCTTTAGATATTTTATTTCCAGGAATTGGTGAAATTATAGGAGGATCTCAAAGAGAAGAAAGAATAAAATATTTAGATCAAAGAATATCAGAATTAAAATTGAATATAAAAGATTACAAATGGTATAGAGATTTAAGATTTTATGGAACAGTTCCTCATTCTGGTTTTGGATTAGGTTTAGAAAGATTCATTATGTATCTTACAGGAATAAAAAATATTAAAGATGTAATTCCTTTTCCACGAACTATAAATAATGCAAATTTTTAATATTTTTTTAAAAAATTATTTTTATTGAAATTTTTTATAAAATACTTATTTTTTAAAAAAATATTTTTAAAAAATTAATATCATAAAAATTTTACATTTGTAAATGTATGAATTAATTTTAAATTTTATATATTGTTTTTAATAAGGTAATATAATTATTATGATGAATCGAAATTCTTTAGCTATGTTAATTCCTTTATTTTTAGCCTCTAGTTCTATTGATGCAAAAGAAATATATAATAAAAATGGACAAAAAATAAATTTTTATGGAGAAATAAATCCACTTTATTTTTATTATTATAGTTATAAACCTTTTTCTTTTCATTCATTAGGAAATTATACAAATTTAAGAATTGGTTTTTATAATCAAACTTATATTAATAAATATGTATCAGGATATATGCATATTGAATATCATCCTAAATTTTCTTCTGAATTTAATGAAGGTCTTGCAAATAGTTTTAATAAAAACAATATTAGTTTATCTTATGTAGGATTAGATTTTGGAAAATGGGGAAGTATTGATTATGGAAGAAATTATGGAATAATTCATTATTCTAAAAAATTTACTAATAAATTTTTTGATAATACTGAAAATATTATGTTTCATAGAGATGATAATTTTTTACTTGGTCGTACAGATGATGTAGTAACTTATACTAATAAAGATGTTTTAGGTTATTTAAAGGGATTTAATTTAATATTACAACATCATAATTATTGTAGAAACTTAGAATCTCGTATAACAAAAAAATATAATGATTCTTGGGGAGCTGCATTACATTATAAAAATAATTGTGGATTTCAAATTATTGGAACTACAGAAATCAATCCATATGATGAAAATCATAATTTTAATAAAAAAAAATATGATTGGATAAAATCATATGGTGTAGGATGTTGTTATTCTTTTAATAGATCTATTATTTCAGGATTTTATTGTCATACAAGAAATATTGAACATAATTTTACAAGATATCATACTCAATATAAAAATTTAGATGGCATTGAAGTTGCTGGAAGATATGATTTTAATAATGGAATGCATGCTTCTGTTGGATATGTAAAAAATTTTGGAAAAGAAATTATTAATGGAGATTATAATAAATATTCTAAAAACAAAATTTTAAATCATCATTTTAATTTTATATTAACATATAATTTTGGAACAAATTTTATTTTTAACGTTCATTATAAATGTAGTTTATTAAAAAATGATAATGAAAACTCTGTTCCTATTAAATTAGAAAATTATTTTGATAACATTAGTAATTCTATTGGTACAGGAATGACTTATACTTTTTAAGTTAAAAATTTTTAATTTAATTTTTTATTTTTTTAAATATTTGTGTATTATAAATACAAATTTAAAATAATAAAATATAAATAAATTTTATAAAATTTTTTTATAAATAAATATTTATAGTTTGTAAGAAATTTTTTTCTTACAAACTAGTTTTTTTTTAAAAGTTATTAAGTTTTTTTCCTCCAATTAAATGTATATGAAGATATGGGATTTTTTGACAACCATTTTTATTACAATTAATAATAATTCTATATCCTGATTTATGAATTTTTTTTTTTTTTGCAATTTTAATTGATGTATATAACATTTCGCTTAATATACATATATTTTTTTTATTAATATAATTTAAATTTTTAATAAATTTATTTGGAACAATTAGAATATGAATTGGAGCTTTAGGAGAAATATCCTTAAATGCAGTAATTTTTTTATTTTGATAAACAATTTCTGATGGAATTTTTTTTTTTATAATTTTTTGAAATATGTTGTTTATATTCATAAATACCTTATATTTTAAAAAAAAATATATTTTTTGTATTTTTTATATGTTAAAAATTGTTTTAATATTAATTTATTTTATATAATTATCTATTAATGTTTTAATATTATCAGATTTTGTTCCAAAAACAATTTGAATTCCTAATCCAGAAATAAAAATTCCTGATGCTCCAAGAGATTTTAATTTTTTAGAATTTACTAAAGAAGAATTATAAACTGTTACTCGTAATCTAGTAATACATGCATCAATACTAGAAATATTTTTTTTTCCACCTAAATATTTTACAATTTTTGGAATTTTCTTTTTAATATTATTATTAGAACTTTTTAATATATTTTTTTCTCTACCAATAGTTTTTAAATTATATTTTATTATAAAAGTATAAAAAATAATATAATATAAAAATGCATAAATAATTCCAACAATTGGAAATAACCATAATTTATTACTATGACCACTTAAAAGAATAAAATCAACTAATCCATGAGAAAAACTTGTACCTGCTTTCATGTTTAAAAAGATACATATTGAAAAAGATAATCCTGCTAATAGAGAATGTATACAATATAAAATAGGAGATATAAAAAGAAAAGAAAATTCAATAGGTTCAGTAATTCCTGTTAAAAACGCAGTTAAAGCAGCAGAAATCATTATTCCACCTACTTTTATTTTATTTTCTTTTTTAGAAGCATGCCAAATTGCTAATGCTGCTCCTGGTAATCCGTACATTTTAAAAATAAAACCTCCTGCTAATTTTCCTGCACTAGAATCACCAGCCATATATCTTGCAATATCTCCATGAAAAATTTGCCCTGTATTATTTACATATTCTCCTATTTGCATTTGAAAAGGAACATTCCATATATGATGTAAACCAAATGGAACTAAAGCTCTTTCAACTAATCCATAAATTCCAAAAGCAATAATTGGATTTTGATATGCTGACCAAATTGAAAATTTTTGTATAATATATCCTATAGGAGGCCATATAAAAGATAATATTAATCCTAAAATTATAGAAGATAAACCAGATATAATAGGAATAAATCTTTTTCCTGAAAAAAATCCTAAATATTCTGGTAACTGAATTTTATGAAATTTATTAAATAAATATGCTGATACTGTTCCAGATAATATTCCTCCTAAAATTCCTGTATCATTTATATTATTTATAGAATTATGTGAAAGAAATAAAGAATGTTGAGAAAAAAATGGTAACATTAAATCAGATGTTTTAACCATAATATTATAAGATACTACTGCTGCCAACGCTGCAACTCCATCATTTTTTGTAAAACCTAAAGCAACTCCAATAGAAAAAATTAAAGGCATATTATAAAAAATAGATCCGCCTGTTTCTGACATAATTCTAGAAATAAAATGAGGAATAAAACAAAAATTTGCAGATCCTATTCCTAATAAAATTCCTGCAATAGGTAATACTGATACAGGTAACATTAAAGATTTACCAACTTTTTGAAGACTGGCAAACATATTTTGAAACATATTTTCCTCTATTATAAATAGGATAGATAGCACTATAATAAAAAATAAAATTATTTTTTTTATTTATTTAATTGAAATAATTTAAAAAAATTTTTTTTTGTAATATAACTTAATTCTTCTATATCTATTTTAATTAAATTAGAAATATATTTAGCAATATAGTATATATAAGAAGGTTGATTTTCTTTTCCTCTATAAGGAACAGGTGTTAAATAAGGAGAATCAGTTTCTAAAAGTAATCTATTTAAAGGTATGTGTTTAATTATCGAACGAATTAAAGGAGAATTTTTAAAAGTAATCATTCCAGAAATAGAAATATAAAAACCCATTTCTAATAATTTTAGTGCAATTTCTAAACTATCATTAAAAGAATGTAATACTCCTTTAAGATTTTTCGATTTGTTTTTTTTTAATATTTCAATAATGTCTTTTCCAGAATTTCTAGAATGAATAATTAATGGTTTTTTAAGTTTTTTACTTACATTAATATGTTCATAAAAAAATTTTTTTTGTTCTGATATATTATTTTTTTTATGAAAATAATCTAAACCTGTTTCTCCTATAGCAATAACTTTTTTATATTTAGAATATTTATATAATTTTTTGAAAATATTTTTTTTTTTTTTTATATATAATGGATGGATTCCACATGAATAAAAAATTTTATATTTAACATTTTTTAATAGTTTTTTTATTTTTTTAAAATTTTTAATTGATGTAGCTACTGATAATATAATTTTAACTTTTTTTAAATTTGATTTTTTAATTACATCAGATAATTTTTGTGAATTTAATTTATCAAGATGACAATGTGAGTCTATTAAAAACATGTATTTCTCCTAAATTTAGGATACATTGTTATAAAAAATTAAAAAATTTTTCCATTTTTATTAATGGTTCTAAAAAAATAAAATTTTTATTTATATTTTGTATATTTTTTATATAAAAAAAACATTTGTTCCATATGTTTATCATAAGATATAAATTTTTAAGAGTATTTTTTTTTTTAAATATTTTTATTAATTTTTTTTGATCAAGATTAGTTAATTTGGAATTTTTATTATAACAATATTTAATTGTGTCAAGTATTAAAGAACATATCCAATAAATTTTTTTTGATTTGTTTATTTTAAAAAACTTTATTAATCTTAAAAAATTTTTTTTTTTTATTGATTTTTTTATTTTTTTAAAAAAAATTTTTCTTTCGTTCCATAAATTGCTTTCTAGTATTTTTTTAGCTAAAATAGGTGAATTTTCTGATAAACGAATTGCAGTATAAAAATTTTTATTATTATTTTTTAATTTTTTTTTTAACCAAAATATTCCATTTTTTTCTGAAGGAGGATAAATATTATATATTATACATCGGCTTTTAAGAGTTTTTTTTAATTCAAAAGAATTATAATAATCTAAAAAAAATATTGTATTTAATGGTGGATCTTCTAATATTCTTAACAAAGAATTTATTGAAGATTCTGTTAATAAATTAATTTTTTTAATCCAAACAATTGTTTTTTTTCCAAATTTTGATGTGTTTTGAATTTTTTTTATACATTTTAAAATAATATCTACACCAATATTTTTTTTATTAGATTCTGGAATGATAATATGTAAATCTGGATAATTTTTAGAACTAATTAATTGACAATTTTTACAATTATTGCAACTATATAAAGTATAAGAATTTTTACATAAAATTTTTTTACATAATAAATAAATTAATTTTTTTGATCCAATTTTTATATTTGATCGAATTATAATTGCATGATGTAATTTTTTTTTTAAATATTGGTTAATAATAATTTTATATATATTTTTTAGCCATGGATATATTTTCATTGAGAATTTTTTAACCAATTATTTAATTTTTTTTTTAAATGATTATTTACCATTTTTAGGTCTAGATTTGCATTAATAATTATTTTTTTAGAATTTAAAGATATATATTTTAAATAATTTTTTCTTACTTTTGAAAAAAAAATAGAAGATTTTTTTTCTATTCTATCTAATTTTGAACGTAAAATAATACGATTTAGACCAATTTCTTGTTTTATATCAAAAAAAATTGTTAAATCAGGTTTAGCAAATTTATTTGTAATTTTTATTAAATCATATATTAAAGAATTTTTAATTCCTTGTCCTCCTTGATAAGCAATAGAAGATAAATTATGTCGATCTGAAATTATCCAGTTTCCTTTTTTAAGTTGGGGTTGTATAACATTTTTTAAAAGTTGAAAACGAGCAGAATATAATAATAATAATTCAGAATATTTATTTAATTTTTCTTTTTTATGTTCAGATGTAATTAATGATCTAATTTTTTCAGAAATAAATGTACTACCAGGTTGTCTTACTATGATTACATTTTTAATCATTTTTAATAAAAGTATTTTTTTTATTGTTTGACAAGCGGTAGTTTTTCCAGCACCTTCCATTCCTTCAACTACAATAAATTTATTTTTTTTCATGGAAATTTTTTATTTAAAAATTTTTTATAAAAATTTATTTATATTTAATATTAACATAATATTTATGTATTTTTTATTTTGACAATAAAGTTTATTGTATTTCATGGAATATAAAAAAATAATTTTTTTTAATGTATTTTTTTTTTTATTAAATGAATTAAAGATTTTATGGTGCTAATTTTTGAAGATTCTTTATCTGAAATATCAATTGAAAAATTTTCTTCTATAGACATAATTATTTCAATCATATCTAAAGAATCTGCATTTAAATCATTTTTGAAAGAATCTTTACTTTTAATTTTTTTTTTACAAGATAAACAATTAAAAATAATTTTTTTTACTTTTTTTTTTAAATTCATAAAATTTCCTGATATTTTATATAAATATTTTATTTTTTATAAAAAACAAATTCCTCCATTAATATGAAATGTTTGGCCTGTTATATATGATGATTTTTTTGAAGATAAAAATTTTACCATGTTAGAAATATCTTTTGGTTTTCCAAATTTTTTCATTGGAATTTTTTTCAAACATTTATTTAATTGAGAAGATGTAAGTTTTTTTAACATTTTTGTTTGAATGAATCCAGGAGAAATTAAATTAACTGTAATTCCAATTCTTGCTACTTCTAAAGATAACGATTTAGTAAATCCAATTAAAGCAGATTTTGATGCAGAGTAGTTTGTTTGTCCTGCATTACCTATATGTCCTGAAACAGATCCTATATTTATAATTCTTCCATAACGATTTTTAATCATATTTTTAATAATTTTTCTTGAAATATAAAATACTGAATTTAGATTTATATTTATTATTTTGTTCCAATTTTTTTTTGATATATTAGTAATTAAATTATCAGAAGATGTTCCAATATTATTTATTAATATATCAATTTTTTTAAATTTTTTTTGTATTTTTGTTAAAAATAAATTTATTGAATTTATTTTATTAACATTTAAAAAAATACTTGTTCCATTTTTTTTTAAGAGATTTTTAATTTTTTTAATTTTAGATGGATTTTTAGAAGTACCTATAATATAATACTTTTTTTTTAAAAATTTTTTTAAAATAGATTTACCTATTCCGCTTCCAGCTCCGGTAATTAAAACATGAATTTTTTTCATTATAATAATTTTATTTATTTTAAATTGAATATTTTGTTTAAGTATATAGGTATATAATTTTTTTTATTATGATTTAATTTATTTAAAATATTAGATGTACTAACTTCTATAAAATAATGAATATTTTTTGATATTATTAAATTAATAGTTTTTTCCCAATTTATTGTTTGGGTTAATTGATTAATTAAATAATTTTTCATTTTTATCGAATTTTTTATAAATTTAATTTTTGCACTATCTACAATTAAATATTTTGGTTTTTTAAAAGAAATTTTTTGACATTTTTTAAATAATAAATTTCTTATATTCTTCATAGATGAACAATGAGAGATAGTATTAATAGGTAATTTTATAATATGTTTAGCGCCAAATTTTTTACATTTTTTTGATGCTTTTTTAATATTTTTTTTGTTACCTGTAATAATTATTTGAGTATTAGAATTTATACAAGCAAGAGAAATTTTTTTTTTTCTTAATAATTTTTTACATATTTTTAAAAAATTTTTTTTTTTAATCCAATAATAGCAGTCATACAACCTTTATTATTTTTCATAATTTTCTCTCTGTACTGAACGATTTTTATTACATCAGATAATTTTAAAACTTTGCTGCATGCATATGCAGAATATTGACCTAAACTATGACCAGTCATTATTTTTGGATGAATTCCAATAATTTTTTTCCATAATTTAAATATTGAAATTGAAGTAATTAAAATTTCAATTTGTGAAAGTTTATTATTTTTTAATTCTTTATTAGAAATTTTTTTCCAAATATTATATTTTAAATATTCTGAAGCTTTTTCAAATGTATTTTTTATTACAGGATAATTTTTATAAATTTTTTTTATTATATGAATGTGATGTGTTCCATGTCCTGGAAAAATCATTGCAAATTTTAACATTTTTTAAACCATTTATTTTTTTTTAAATAATTTTTTGTCCTTTATAATATCCTTTTTTTGTCATATGATGTCTTATATGTTTTTCTTTTGATTTTGGATCAATTGAAATTAAATTTATAAATTTATTTAATGAATCATGAGATCTTCTCATTCCTCTTTTAGATCTAGTTGGTTTGCTTTTTTGAACAGCCATTTTTTTCCTATTTAAATTATAAATAATTTATAATTATTATATATAATAAATAATAAAATTATTCAAGTAGTAATTTTTTAAAAAAATTTTAAAATAGAAATTTTATAATTTTTTTAAAATTCTTTTCTAAAGGTGCTTTGATAATTATATTTTTTTTAAGTATAGGATGAAAAAAAGTAATTTTTTTTGCATGTAAAAGAAGATTTTTTTTAATTTCTTTTTGTTTAAATAATTTATCTAATTTATTATTTCCATACCTGTTATCAAAAAGTATTGGGTGTCCTAAAAATTTAGAATGAACTCTTATTTGATGCGTCCGTCCTGTAATTGGTTTAGCAGATATTAAACTATATAAATTATTTCTCTTAATTTTTTTAAAAACTGTTTTAGAAGATTTTCCTATACTATTAATAGTAACCATTTTTTTTTTTTTAACAATATTTTTTATAAGTAAAGGAGTATCAACAATTTTTTTTTTAAATAAACATCTTCCATGAACTAAAGCAAGATATTTTTTTTTAATATTTTTTTTATATAATTGTTTATGAAAATAAATTAATGCAGATTTTTTTTTAGCAATCATTAATATTCCAGACGTGTATCGATCTATACGATGAATTAATTCAAGATATTTTTCTAATGGTCTTAAAATTCTTAAACTTTCTATAATTCCATAATCTATTCCACTACCTCCATGCACAGATAATCCAGATGGTTTATTTATTATTAAAATTATATTATCTTCATATAAAATATTATTTAACATTTTTTTTTGAATATTATTTATTTTAATTTTTCTTTTAAAATTATAAATATTTAAAGGGGGTATTCTTATTAAATCACCAATTTTTAATTTATATTTTGCTTGAACTCTTTTTTTATTAATTCTTATTCTACCTTTTCTTATTATACTATATATTTTATTTTTTGGAACTTTTTTGAATTTTTTTATAAGGAAATTATCAATTCTTTGTTTTTTAGATATTATATTTACTTTTTCAAATGATACTTTAGTTCTTTTAAAATTCATAAAAATACCTTATTTCTTTTAAAAATAAATTTTTTGAAAATTAATGTTAAAAGATTTATATTGATGTTTAATTAAAAAAAATTTATTATAATAACAAAAAAGAGTTTATATTTTATGAATAAAATGTTAATTAACATTTCTAAAAAAAATATAGAAATTGCTATTATAAATAATAAAAATTTAAATAATTTTTTTAAAAAAAATTATTTTTTAGATAAAAAAAATGATATTTATATTGGAAATATTAAAAATATAGAAAGTAGTTTAGAAGTTGTATTTATAGATTATGGAGAAAAAAAAAATGGGTTTTTACCTTTTAAAAATATATTTCAAAAAAATATAAAAAAAACTGTTGTAGTTCAAATTTTAAAAGAAAAAACAAAAAAAAAATGTGCGTTATTAACGACATTTATTAATTTTTTTGGAATTTATTCAATACTTCTTCTTTATAAACCTAGTATAAAAAAAATTTCTAAAAAAATTGTAGGAAAGCACCGAATACGTTTAAAAAAAATAATTTTAAAATTAAAAATTCCTAAAAATATGGGAATTATATTACGAACTTCTGCAGAAAAAAAAGAAATTAATGATATTCAAATAGATTGTAATATTCAAATAAAAAATTGGAAAATTACAGAAATACAAAAAAAAAAAAATAAATATCCAATAAAAATTTATCAAAAAAAAAATATTGAAATATTTATAATAAATTATTGTATAAATTATGATTTAAATAAAATTATCATTAACAATAAACATTTATTTTATAAAATTAAAAAATTGTTATCTCTTTTTAAAGAAAACAAAATATTAAAAAAATTTAAAATTTTTAAAAACAATTTAAAAATTTTTGATTATTATAAAATAAGTTCTCAGATTTCAAATATGTATAAAAAAAAAATTAATCTTTTATCTGGTGGATCTTTAACAATTGATTCAACAGAAGCATTAATTGTAATTGATGTTAATTCATCACGTTCTAAAAAAGGAGCTAATTTTGAAGAAACAGCTTTTCATACAAATTTTGAATCTTTATTTGAAATTTTGAAACAATTAAGAATTCGTGATCTAGGTGGAATTATAATTATAGATTTTATTAATATGTCTAAAAAAGAAAATATTAAAAAAATTGAAAATTTTTTAAAAAAATTATCTAGAAAAGAACTTTCTAAAATTAAAATTGGAAAAATATCTAAATTTGGTTTATTAGAAATGTGCAGACAAAAGTTATATACTAATCAAGAAATTAAAAAATAATTTTAATATTTTTAATTAAATTATATTTAATTTATTTTAATATTTAAAAATTTATTATTTTTTTTTAATAATTTTTAAATTACAATTAATAAATTGCATTTTTTTAAAAAATTTTAAAACTTTTATTAATTCTTTTTTTATAATTCCTAAATTTTGAAATTTATATATAATATTTTTAAATTTATCATATTTTTTTGCTTTATGATATAAAACTTTATTAAAATATTTTTTATTATTTAAAAAAAACTTTTTTTTATATTTTTTATATACATTAAACAAAATTTTTTTGTTAAAAATTTTGTTTGTAGAAATATTTAAATTATTGTTAAATTTTATAATTTTATTATCTAAATTTATAAAAATTTTATATCCTAATTTAGGAAATAATTTTATTTCTCTAATAGAATTAAAAATTTTCATATTTAATCTTCCATTAAAATTATAGTTTATTTGTATTGTATTATCATCAATCGAATGAGATATATTAGGATATTTTTTATTAATTAAATCACTAATTTTTTTAGAAGTAAATAATGTATTTTTTTTTAATTTTAATATATAAAATTTTGTTTTAAAAAAATTTCTTATTTTTTTTTTTATTGTTGCTCCTTTTATTATTTTTCCTTTATTAAATTGTTCAAAATGTAAATAATTTTTTTTATTTTTATTAAAATAATATGAAGATAAATGTCCTTGAGCAAATGCATATATTCTTTTATCTAATCCTCTTAAAGGAGTTGTAAGAAGTATGCCTCCTTTTAAATTTTTAGCAGATCCTATTGATGAAACACATACATTTATTTTATCTCCTATATTAGTAAAAGATGGAACATCTGCTGTAACTATTACAATAGCAGTATTTTGAGTATTATAATTTATATTACTAGATATTTTTATATTTAACTTTTTTAATATATTATCTAGACTTTCTTTTGTATAAGGAGATTGAAAACATTGATCTCCTGTTCCATTTAATCCAATAACAATTCCATATCCTATTAATTGAACATTCATTTTTCTTACTTTTATTAAATCTTTTATTTGATATGCATAAGAATTTGAATATATAGAATAAATTAAAATAAATAAAAATATTTTTAAAAAAAAATTTTTTATCATATTAATCCTTAACATTTATATTTAAAAAATATTTAATTAAAATAAATATTTTTATTAAATTTTTTATTTTGTTTAAAAATTTATAAAAAATTTTTTTTAAAAAATTTTTTTTTACATAATTTTAATTTTTTATTGCAAAAAAATTTAATTTTTATATTTATTACTTTATTAGAATTTATAACATTTTTTTTATTGACATCTAAAGGATTAATTATTCCTGAAAATTTAATAAATTGATTTTTATTATTTAAGAAAATTATTTTTTTTCCAAATACTTTTAATAATCCATTTTTTAAAACATGTTTTACAATAACTGTAATTGTGTTTTGAAATTTAAGTTTATGAGAATAAAAGTCTTGTTTGAATTTTTTATAATAATTTTTTTTTTTAAATAATAAATTTTTATTAAATATATTAATATTTTTTAAATTAAATGATTTTTTTTTTAATTTTTTTTTATTTTTTTTTTTTTTTGTTTTATTTATATTTTTTTCTTGAATATTTTCGTTTAAAATAACAGTAATCAAATCTCCAACTTTTATAGAATGATTAGAATGTTCAAAAAATGATTCAAAATTATTTTTATTATTAAATTTTTTATAATAATTTTTTTTTTTTATGTATAAGTTTTTATTATTATTATATATTAAATTTAAAATTAATTTATTAGAAGTAAAAAAAAATGGATTATAACAAAATATAATATTAAAAAAAAATATATTTTTTATTATAAATAAAAAAAAATTTAACATAAATAGACCTTAAATAATTTATTTATTAAATAAAAAATATTATTTTAATTCGTTAATTATTTTTTTTTGAAAGTTTTATAAACTATATAAAAAATAAAAGATTTATTTTTTTATATTAATTTTTTTTTAAAAAAATTTTTTAAAAAATAACCTATAATATTTATTTTTTTAAATGAAAATAGGTTATTTTTTTATGTGATTTTGAAAAAAATTTATTTTAATAAATATTTTTTATTAAATTTATATTTTTAAATATATATTAAAATTTTTTATAAATTATACAAAAATAAAATTTTTTAAAGTATTTTAACAACACTTGTAAATGGATGACATCCTAATGATCCAAGATCAAGTAATACATTATTTCTAGTTTGTATAACATTTTTCACAACAGCACAACTTAATCGTGTTGCTGGAACAATTTCAAATTGATTTTTTGCAACTATTGCAAAGTTATATACAGAAGGAAAACGAGAATCAGTATTATAATATTTACTATCTATTTCATTTCTATCAATATTATATACATTTTCTCCTGCAGGAGAAGGACCTAAGTCTTTTGAGAAAATAATATTTCTATTATCGTCTGAAATAACTATTCTTACATTTTGAATATCTTTAGGAAACTTTGCTCCAACTATAATTGGATTAGTTAAAAATAATTCAGAAGTTTCAATTAAAACTTTTCTATTTACTAAAGAAGAATAATCTGCAGAATCTTGATAGATTGGAGAAAATTGAACATCGTATTCTTCATCATATATTTTTTTTACGTTTTTAAAATTATTTAAATTAGATCCCAATTCATTTTTAAAAGAATTTTTTGTAATATTTTTGTTATCTATTTTATTTAATAAAATTTTTAAAAAATTTGCTTGTAAATTATTTTCTGATGTTGTTTTTTTTAAATTGTTTTTATAAATGTTTTTATTGTAATTAATAGCATTTAAAATAGAATTATTTGTAATTGAATTATTCATTTTTTTTAAACCTATTTAAAGTGTTATAATAATTTTTAAAATATTTATTTTCATAATAAATATTTTTTATTTTTATAAATATAAAAAAATATCTATATAAATAATTATTTTTATTTAATTATAATATGAAAATATATAAAAAAGTATATTTTTTATTTATTTTTATAAAATACTATTTTATTATTTAATATGCAATATTTATCTTAATCTATTTTTTATTTTATATTATTTTAATAATAATAAAAAAATTTAATTTTATAAAAAATTTTTTAAAAGTATTTTTTAAAGATATTTATTTATTCTTTTATTATTTTAATATTTATTTTATAATATTTAAAAGAATATATTTTTAAAAAATAAAAAATATTAAAATAATTTTATTAAATAAAAATCTATTGTGTAAATTTTAAAAAATAAATTTTAAAAATATTTTTAATATTTTTTATTTTGTATATTTTTATTTAAAAAATTTTTTAAAATATTTGTTAAAAAATTTAATATATTATATATAAAATAATTTTTAACTATTATTTTAATTTTAAAAAATGGAGTATTTAATGAAAAATAAAACAATATTTCTTTCTTTATTATTAGGTAGTTGTATTTCAACAGCAGAAGCAAAAATAAAACCTCATGTAGATTCTTTTTATATTGGAACTAAAGGTTCTTTTGTTCAACCTAATAATCCAACTTTAATTGATTTATTAAATGTAAGTGATTCTTATAAAGATTTTTGGAAAACATCATTATTTGGATTTTGCATAGGTTATCAATATAATCCATATTTTTCAATTGAATTATCTTATAATAATACTTTTAAGAATTTCCCTGCAAAAGTGAATTTTTTAAATTCAGATGAAACAAATAAAAATTCTTATGGTTTATATGTAGAAAATGTAACTAAAGAAAAATCAAGAGAAGAACAAATTAAAGAAATGCAAGCAAAAAGAAAAAATCCATTAGTAGATCAATTATATCCAGTAGAAAGAGTAAAAACACCAAAAAATCCATTACCAATTAATAAAGATGAATTAAAAAAAAATTTATTATTTAAAAGAAGTTATGATTACGCTAGTTCTTTTAAAAAAAAATTTATTTTTTATCCACAACAAAATTTAGAATTTACAGCAAAATTTTCAATTCCTATAACTAATAAAATTTATTTTTATAGTCGAGCAGGAGCATCTTTAGATATTAATAAAAATTTATATCATAATTATAAAAAAAATCCGCAAAACTTTTTAGCTCAAAATGTATCTCCATTAATAAGCGCAGGTTTTCAATTTCAAATAAAGAAAAATTTATTTACAAGAATTGAATTTGAAAGAAAAATGCATTTATTATCTAAACAAAATATTCAACATAATGATTTAAATTCTATAAATATAAATTTTTTATGGAGTTTTAAAAATATTTTACCAAAATCTTCAAAAAAAATATTTTCTTTAAATTTTTTTAGTCCAAAAGTTTTTAAATTTAATCAATTAATTACATTTCCTAATAAAAGTTTTAAATTAACTCATAATGAAAAAAATGTTTTAAATAAATTAATTAATTCTATTAAAAAAAATTCTTTAAAAAAAATTAAAGTTTTTATTCAAGGTCATTGTGATAAATCTGAAAAATATAATAAAAATCAAATGTTTTCTTTATTAAGAATGAATGCTATTTCAAAATATCTTCAAAATAATGGAATTTTTTCTAAACAAATAGTAATTAAAGATAATACAAATTTAAAATCTATTACAAAAAATTTATGTAACAAACAAACAAATAAAAAATTTTTAAGATTATGTTTATCTCCAGATAGAAGAGTTGAAATTTTTATAGAAGGTGTAAAATAAAAAAAAATAAAGATAAAATATTTTATTAAATAAGATAAATTTATTTTTTGTTTTTATAAAAAATTTAAAAAATAAGAAGAATGTTTTTTGGAGGGAGAGGGATTCGAACTCTCGGATAATTTCTCATCGGCGGTTTTCAAGACCGCTGCCTTAAACCACTCGGCCATCCCTCCAAATTTTTAAATTTAAAAAATAATTATTAAAATTTTTATTATTTTATTTTAAAAAAAATTACAATTTTTTATTTTTTATATTGAAAATTTAATTTTAAATTATAATAATATAATATTACTAGTAATGTAAAGTTTATTTTTTAATAAATATATTTTATATTTTAAAAAATATATTTATTAAAAAATTTTAAAAAAAATATATTTTTAAAAAGATATGTTGACATATTTATGTTATTTATTGTATAAATATGTATTATAGAATTTTTTAAAAAATTTTATTATTTTTTGGTGCATTGGCAGATTGGCATTATGCAGCGGATTGCAAATCCGTATAGCTCGGTTCGATTCCGAGGTGCGCCTTTTTTTTATTATTTTTAAATTTTTAAACGCCCGAATGGTGAAATTGGTAGACACAAGGGACTTAAAATCCCTCGGTTATTTATAACTTTGTGGGTTCGAGTCCCGCTTCGGGTATATTTTATTTAAAAAAATCTCTTTTAAATTTTTTATAAATATTTGATAAACTATAAAATTTTTATTTTCTTTTAAAATATTAAATTTTTTAAAAATATTTCTTATATTTTTTGAATATGAAAAAGATTTATTTATCACTAACCTTAATTCTCCATTTTTTTTTAAATAAAAAATAGATTTATAAATAAATTTTGTAAGAAAACTAAATGATTTTTTTAAATTGTCATGGACAGGTGGATTAGAAATAATTAAATTAAATTTTTTATATATATTTGAATATAAATCACTTTTTTTAAAAACTCCTTTTAATTTATTTAATTTAAAATTTTCTTTACAACATTTAATAGATTTTAAACAACTATCGGAAAGAGTTATTTTATTATTTTCATTTAATTTTAAAATAACTATTGATAAAAAACCAGATCCAGAACCCATATCAAGAATTTTTTTATTAGATATTAATTTACTATAAAAAGTTGAAACTAATAGTTTACTTCCCTTATCAATTTTTTTATATCCAAAAACTCCTGGTAAAAATTTAATTGGAATTTTTTTCCAATAATGTATTTTATAAAAATTTTTTAAATTAAATGAAACATTATTTTTTAAAATTGTTAAATAAATTACACATTTTTTTCCATAACTTAATTTTTTAAATAAAATTTCTTTTTTAAAAAATTTAATAAAACTATTAATTCCGCTTTTATTTTCTCCTACCAAAAAAATACTTGTTTCTTTTTTAACAATAGATATTATATTTTTTAATTGAAAATATGATTCTTTTTTATTTTTTGAAAAAAAATAAATAATTGTATTATAATTTTTAATTATTTTTTTTTTCATTAAAAAATTAATAAATATTTTTTTTTTTGTAATATTTTTTATATATTTTAAAAAATTATATTTTTGAATGTGAATTCCACTATTTTTTGTTTTTAAAATTTCAGGTAATGAATCTTGTATATTTCCAGAAAATAAAACTTTTTTTTTTAAAAAATAATTTTTAAAATTTAATAATAATTTACTAACAGAGTTTAATTTCAAAAAAATAATCTCCTTTTAAAATTTTTTTCATTTAAATAAAACATTAGTATATCTTTTATAAAAATTTTGTAAAAATAAATAAAAATTTATATTACTAAAAAATTTTAATTAATTTCTATTAATATAGAAAAATATTAAAATTTTGTTATTAAATAAAATTTAAAGTATCATGATAAAAAAATATTTAAAATATTAATTTAAAAAAAATATGCCAATTAAATTTCAAGGAAGTGTTTTTACAACTTTAGTTCTTTATTTAAAAAGTAATAAAATAGAATTAATTAATTATGCATTAAAAAAAAAAATTAAAGAATCTCCTTTTTTTTTTCAAAATGCACCAATTATTATAAATTTATCTTTATTTCCAGATAGTTCCAATTGGAAAAAAATAAAAAAAATAATTCTTAAAAATAATTTTTTTATTTTAGGAATTAGTGAATGTAAAAATGAAAATTTAAAAAGAAAAATAATTAATTCTGGATTTCCAATTTTTTCAAATAATAATAATTTAATTCAAAAAAAAAAAAATAAATCAATAAAAAAAATTTATAAAAGTATTTTTTATAAAAATACTATACGTTCCGGACAAACAATTTATGCAAGAAAATCAGATTTAATAATTACCAATAATGTTAATGAAGGTTCAGAAATTATCGCAGATGGAAATATTCATGTATATGGAAAATTAAATGGTAGAGCTTTAGCAGGAGCTCATGGTGATTTTACTAGAAAAATTTTTAGCACACATTTATTTTCTGAATTATTATCTATTTCTGGAGAATATTGTCTTATGGATTCTATTCCTAAAAATATTTTAAATAAATCTGCACAAATATATTTAAAAAATGGAATAGTTAAAATTAAAAAATTATAATTTATATTAATATTTTATTTGTAAAGGAAATTAAAAAATGACTCGTATTATTGTAATTACATCTGGAAAAGGAGGAGTTGGAAAAACTACATCTAGTGCATCAATTTCAACTGGTTTAGCTCAATTTGGAAAAAAAACTGTTGTAATTGATTTTGATGTAGGTTTAAGAAATTTAGATTTAATAATGGGATGTGAACGTAGAGTAGTATATGATTTTATAAATATAATTCAAGGAGAAGCAACAGTAAATCAAACTTTAATTAAAGATAAATATACTAAAAATTTATTTATTCTTCCAGCTTCTCAAACAAAAGATAAAGAATCTTTAACTTATGAAGGAGTAAATTTAGTATTTAAAAAATTAAAAAAAATGAATTTTGATTTTATTATTTGTGATTCTCCAGCAGGAATAGAAAGAGGCGCGTTATTAGCATTATATTTTGCAGATGAAGCTATTATTACAACAAATCCTGAAATATCTTCAGTACGAGATTCTGATAGAATTTTAGGTATACTTTCATCAAAATCTAAACGTTCTAAAGATAAAAAAAAACCAGTTAAAGAAAACTTGTTATTAACTAGATATTCTCCTGAAAAAGTTTATGCAGGAGATATGTTAAGTGTTCAAGATGTATTAGATATTTTAAGAATTCCTTTAATAGGTGTAATTCCAGAAGATGAATCTATTTTAAAAGCATCAAACAAAGGAATACCTATTATATTAAATTCTTATTCAAATGCAGGTTTATCTTATAAAGATGTAGTTAAAAGATTATTAGGAAAAAATATTCCGTTTCGATTTACAAAATATAAAAAAAATTTTTTTCAACGTTTATTTGGGCGGTAATTATGACTTTATTAGATTTTTTTTTATCTCGTACTAAAAAAACTGCTTTTGTAGCAAAAAAAAGATTACAAATTATTGTAGCTGAACAAAGAAAAAATAATATTCACCCAAATTATCTTCCTCAATTAAAAAAAGAAATATTAAAAGTAATATGTAAATATATTAATATTGATGAAAAATCTGTTTCAGTAGAATTAAGTCAAAAACATAATAATATATCAATATTAGAATTAAATGTAAAACTACCAGAATAAGTTTTTTTAAATAAAAATTTAGGATATGTTAATTTTTAAATTTTATTTTTTTATTATTATATTATTTAAATAATTTGGATAAATTATATTTTTTTTTATTGTTTTTTTTCGTTGAATATATTCTAAAGCTAAAGGAATAATATCTAATGCATTTATATTTTTAATATCTAAAATTATATTTTTTTTTTTAATTTTTTTAAACAAATCAGAACTAAAATCTTTTACTATAATCCATTTTTTTTTTAAAATTTTTAATTTTTTATAAGCTATTTTTTTTGAAATAAATTTTTCTGAATTTTTTAAAATTAAGTTATTTTTATAATAAATATATTTTCCCCAATATACATTTTTTTTATTTGCTTGTATTATAATTAAAAAGTTTTTTTTATAAATTATTTGTCTTGCTTTATAAGCTAAAATTTTTAAATTAGATATTCCAATTAATTTAATTTTTAATCCAAAAGATAATCCTTGAGCAAGCATGATAGACATTCTAATTCCTGTAAATGAACCTGGTCCATTAGAAAAAGCTATATAATTAATATTTTTTAATAATATTGATTGTCTAAATAATATTTTATCAATCATTAATAAAATAATAGAATTATTTCTTTTATAAGAATATTTTAAAATATAATTTATTTTTTTTTTATGTTTTATAGCAACAGAAAACATATTTTGAGAATTATCAAAAGTTAATAGTTTCATGAGAATTAATTATTTTTAATGATTTAAAATTATTTAATTATAATTTATTCATATCTGGTATCATGAATAAATTATATTTTTTTTTTTGTTTTTTTATTTTTTTTTATTTTTTTTTTTTTTTTTTGTAACTTTTATTAAAGTTATTGTATAATTAGTAATTTTTAAAATTTTAAAATTAAATGAATAAATAGTAATAGTTTCTCCTGGAGAAGGTATTTTTCCTATTTTATCAATTAATAAACCAGCTATAGATGCATGCATTATTTTTTTATAAATAAAATTTTTTATATTTAAAAATTGTTGTATAGAATATAAATTAGTGCTTCCTTTTATTAACCAGCTATTTTTATTTTTTATAATATCTGGAGTTTCATCGGAATCAGGAATATCTCCAGTAATAGCTTTTAAAAAATCTAATGGAGTAATTATTCCTTGAACTATATAAAATTTATTAATAACAATAATCATATTTCCTTTAGATTTTTTTAATATTTTTAATAAATTTATAGAATGTAATTTTTCAAAAACAATAATTGGTTTGTTTTTAGATACAAAATCTAATATATTTTTCTTTTTTTCTATAATAGACAATAATTCTTTAGCACGTATTACACTTATAATATTATCTAAATTTCCTTTACATATAGGAAATAAATTATGTGGGGTATTTAGTAACTTTTTTTTTATTTTGTTAGGTGATTCATTAATATTAATCCAAGAAATTTCTTTTCTAGGAGTCATAATACTTTTAATAGATCTTTTTGATAAATTCAAAAGACTAAAAATCATATATTTTTCTTCTTTATAAAAATTTCCATATTTTTTTGAAAAATATTTTTTATTTTTTTTAATTTTTTTTAAATGATTATTTTTTTTTTTTTCTGTTTTTAAAATTTGTAAAAATTTTTCTAATACTCTTATTCGAATTGGTCGAGTATATTGATGTAATAAAAAATTATATTTTGAAATTTGATTAAATAATTCCACAAATATAGAAAATCCAATAGCAGAATAAAAATATGTTTTAGGAATATATAAACCTAAAACTTCCATTATTAAATTCATTCCAATCATTAATAAAAATCCTAAACATAAAATAATTATAGTTGGATATGTATTAATAAAATTTTTTATTGATTTTAAAATAAATAACATAAATAACATAGATATTATAATTGCTAAAGTCATGATAACTATATTGTTTATTAATCCTACTGCTGTAATAATTGAATCTAAAGAAAAAATTGCATCTAATACTACTATTTGTAAAATAACTATCCAAAAATTTGAATATTTTTTTTTTTTTAATTTTTTAGAATATTTTTTTTTTAATTTATGATTTAATTCAAATAATGAAACTAAAGATAAAAATATTCCACCTATTAAAAAAATTATTTCTCGAATAGATAAAGTAATATATTTATTAATATAAAAAGGATTAGTAAGAGATGTAGACCATGATATTAATGAAAGAAAAGATATTCTAATAAAAAGAGATAAAATTAAACCAATATTTCTAGCTTTCTTTCTTTGTTTAGGATTCAATTTTTTTACTAAAATAGTTAAAAAAATTAAATTATCAATTCCCAAGATTATTTCAAGAATTATTAATGATAATAAACCAGTCAAAACGGACGAGTTTAAAAAACATCCCATTTAAATACTCCATAAAATAGGAAGAATTTCTATTTAATTATGTTTAAATAATAATTAATGTATTTTTATAAATGTTTTAAAATTGTTTTTTAAAATAAAAAATTAAAGTTTTTTTATATAAAATCAACAATTTTTTTATATTTTTTAACATTTATATTTATTTTTATTAAAATTTTATTAAACCTCCGTGCTTCAAATAGAGGTTTTTAAAAATTTTAAATTTTTATAAAAATTTTTAATAAAATTTAAATAATAATTTTATTAAATTGAAAAAACATTAATAGCAGATGGCCCTTTTTGTCCTTCTTGAATTTCAAATTCAACATTTTGACCTTCTGCTAAAGTTTTAAATCCTTCTCCTTGAATAGATGAAAAATGAACAAAAACATCTTTACTACCATCTTCAGGAGTAATAAATCCAAAACCTTTTGCTTCATTAAACCATTTTACTTGGCCTTTAATCTTTGACATTTCAAATTTCCTTGAAAAAAAAAATTATATTACAGAAAAATATTTTTTTATGTATGAATTATTAAAAAAATTTTATTACATAATATATTTTAAATTATTTATTAGATTTTTTTAAAAAAATAACATAAAAATTTTATTATTTTTTTTATATAAAAAATTTTTATAAAAATATTAATTATTCTATAATAGAGGATTTTTAAATAAAAAACAATATTTAACATTATTACTTTTTTATTAATTATTAATTTTATTTCTTATAATTTTATAAAAAAAAAAAATATAAAAAAAATTTTTTATTTAAAAAGATAAAATTTTTTTTACATATATATTTTTTTGTTTAAAGCTTTAATTCGATTTTTTATAGTCGGATGAGACATAAATAAACGTAAAAAAGATTTATTTTTTCCATTAATACATAATGCAGAAATATATTCTTTTTCTTTAAAAATATCTTTTTGTATATCTAATGTTTTTAATGCAGATATCATATTTTTAACACCAACAATTTTTGCTGATCCTGCATCTGCATAAAATTCTCTTTTTCTAGAAAACCACATAGTAATACAACTTGCTAAAGTTCCAAATAAAATTTCTAAAAATAGTGTTAAAATTAAATTTATTATTCCATTTCTAGCAAAAAATAATCGATTATTTTTATTATCAGAAAAAAAGTTATTTAATAAATAAACAATTGCCCTAGATAAAAATATTACAAAAGTATTTACTATTCCTTGTAGTAATGTCATTGTTACCATATCTCCATTAGAAATATGAGTCATTTCATGAGCAATTACAGCTTTTATCTCATTTTTTTTCATACAATTTAATAATTCATTTGATAACGCAATAAGTGAAGAATTTTTTGTAGCTCCTGTTGCAAAAGCATTGATATTTTTAGAATCATATATAATTAAATCAGGAGTTTTAATATTTAATTTTTTTGATTGTTTTTTAATAACTTTACACAACCATTCTTCTGTTTTGTTATTAGGATTTTTTATAATAGTTGCACCAGTAGATAATAATGCAATTTTTTTTGATAAAATAAGAGATAAAAATGATCCTCCAAATCCAAATATAAATGTAGAAATAATAAAAATAAAAATATTATGATTTTTTATTCCAATTAAAAAAGATATTATACATAATATACTTATAACTGCTAAGTTTGTTAATAAAAATAATAACATCCGAATCATTCACTTTCCTTTTTTTTAAAATTATTTAATATTATTTATTTTTTTATTTTTCTTAAAAATTTATAAATTAATAATCATTATTTTAAATAATTAATTTTAAAACATTGATAAAAAAATTAATTTAAAAATTTAATAAAAATTTAATTTAATTTGTTAATAAAAAATTAATTAGTTGAAAAATTTTATATATATAAAACTATTTTTTATATAATTTTATTCCAAAATCTTCCATCTTTCTTTAAAAGTATATCAGAATTTTTTGGTCCCCATGTTCCTGCTTTATATAATTCTAATTGAGAATTATTTTTTTCCCAAGAATTTATTATAGAATCTATCCATTTCCATGACGCTTCTACTTCATCACGTCGAACAAATAAAGACTGAGATCCATAAAAACTTTCTAATAATAATCTTTCATAAGCATCACATAATCTATATTTAAAAAAACTTTTTTTATAATCAAAATTTAATTTTATTTCTTTTAAATTATAATTTGAATCTAAATCAGGTATTTTATTTATAATAAAAATATCTAATCCTTCATTTGGTTGTAATCTTATTACTATTTTGTTTAATGGTAAATTATTTGTAGATTTATTAAATAAATTTAAATCATTTTTTTTAAAATATATAACAATTTCAGAATGTTTAATAGGTAATCTTTTTCCAGTTCTTAGATAAAAAGGAACTCCATGCCATTGAAAATTATCTATATTTACTTTAATTGCAGTAAAAGTTTCGGTATTACTATTTTTAATTGCATTAATTTCATCTACATAAGCTGGTATTTTTTTATTATTTAAAAATCCAGATGTATATTGTCCTCGTACAGTTTTTTTATGAACATTTTTATCATTTATCATTCTTAATGATTTCAAAATTTTTAATTTTTCATTTCTAATATTATCTGATTTTAAATCAACAGGTGTAGACATAGTCAAAATAGATAATATTTGCAATAAATGATTTTGAATCATATCTCTTGTTTGACCTGTTTTATCAAAATAACCCCATCTTCCTTCAATTCCTACTTTTTCTGCTACTGTAATTTGTATATGATCTATTGTATTATTATTCCAATTTGTAAAAAATAAAGAATTTGAAAATTTTAAAGATATTAAATTTAAAATTGTTTCTTTTCCTAAATAATGATCTATTCTAAAAATTTGTTTTTCTTTAAAATTTTTTCCTACTTGATTATTAATTTTTTTAGAAGTTCGAAAAGAATTTCCAATAGGTTTTTCTAAAATAATTCTATCATCATTAGAAATACAATTTATTTTTTTTAGTCCTTTAAAAATATTTTTAAAAGTATTTTGAGGCATAGCAAAATAATAAATTTTTATTTTTTTTGAATTATTTAATATTTTTTTTAATTTATAAAAATTAGATATATCGTTAACATCAATATTACAAAAATTTAATTTTTTTCTAAATTTTTTCCACAATTTTTTTTTTATTTTAGTATGAGAAAATTTTTCAATAGAACGTTTAATGATTTTTCTATAATGTTCTTGTGTCCAATTTGCTCTTCCTATTCCAATAATTTTTGTATTTTTACATAATTTTAATAATTTTTCTAGTTGATATAATGCAGGAAATAATTTTCTTCTTGCTAAATCACCTTTTGTACCAAAAATAATTAAATCATATTTTTTAATTTTTTGAGGAAGCACTATTAATATCCTATGTCTTAAATTATAAATATTCTTATGTCGAAAATTATTTTTTTAATTAAATCATATTATATAATATAAATAATATATGATTTAAATAAATTTTTTAAATAATAAATAATAATATTTTTTATAAATTTATATTATATATTAATAAATTTTTACTTATATAATATAAACTATATTTTATATAAAAATTATATAAATTTACAAAAAAATATTAAAATAATTAATATTAATTTTATTTAAAAATAACATAATTTAAAAAAAAAAAAAATTAAAAAATATTTAAGGAATAAATATGTTAAAAAGAATTAGAAGAACAAAAATTGTAGTTACTCTTGGTCCATCTACAGATTCGAGTAAAGTATTAAAAAAAATTATTTTATCTGGAGCAAATGTTTTAAGAATAAATTTTTCTCATGGAACTCAAGAAGAGCATCAAATAAGAATTAAAAAAGCAAAAAAAATAATTAAAGAAACTGGAAGTAATATAGCTATTTTAGGAGATTTACAAGGTCCTAAAATAAGAATTTCAAAATTTAAAAATAATAAAATTATTTTAAAAAAAAGAGATAAATTTATATTGGATTATTCTTATAAAAAAAAATTAGGAAATAAAAAAATAGTAGGATTTAATTATAAAAATTTACCAAATGATATAAATTTAAAAGATATTTTATTATTAGATGATGGAAAAATTCAAATATTAGTACTAAATATAAATAAAACTCAAATATTAACTAAAGTATTAGTTGGTGGAATTTTAAAAAATAATCAAGGAATTAATAAATTAGGAGGAGGACTTAACGCAGGTTCTATTACAAATAAAGATAAAAGAGATATATTAATTGCTTCTAAAATTAATGTTGATTATTTAGCGATTTCTTTTCCAAAATCAGCAAAAGATTTACATATTGCTAGAAAATTAATAATTGAATCTGGAAGTTCAGCAAAAATAATTGCTAAAATAGAACGCGCTGAAGCCGTTAAAACAGATAAAATAATAGAAGAAATAATATTAGCTTCGGATGCAATTATGGTTGCAAGAGGTGATTTAGGTATTGAAATTGGAGATCCTGAATTAGCAGGAATGCAAAAAAAACTTATTAGAAAAGCTCGTCAATTAAATAGAGTAGTCATAACAGCTACTCAAATGATGGAATCTATGATTTTAAATCATATTCCTACAAGAGCCGAAGTTATGGATGTTTCAAATGCAGTATTAGATGGAAGTGATGCAGTTATGTTATCTTCTGAAACTGCTTCTGGAAAAAATCCTATTGAAACAGTTCGAGCGATGTCTAAAGTATGTAAAGGTGCAGAAAAAGTACCTAGTATAAATATTTCTAGACATAGAATTAATATATCATTTAATAATATTGAAGAAATTACTTGTATGTCTGCTATGTATTCTGCAAATCATTTAAAAGGAGTAAAAGCAATTATTACAATGACAGAATCTGGAAAAACACCATTAATTACATCTAGAATTAGTTCAGGGCTTCCAATTTTTGCTCTTTCAAGAAATAAAAAAACTCTTAATCTTGTTTCTTTATATAGAGGAGTAATTCCTATTTTTTTTGATACTAAAAAAGAAGGATTATTAGCTTCTAAAGAAGCAATAAAATTATTATATAAAAATGATTATTTAACAATTAATGATACAGTTATAGTTGTTCAAGGTGATATAAAAGGAATTTCAGGAAATACTAATACTAATCGTATACTTAAAGTTACATTTTAAAATTTAGTTTTTTAAATTTTAATTTTATATATAAATAATAGAGAAAATTAGAATGATAATTTTAAAAAATATTTTTTATAAAAAAAATAAAAAAATTATATTAAAAAATATATCTTTTTTAATTAAAAAAAATAAAATTATTACTTTAATTGGACCAAATGGTGCAGGAAAATCTACTTTAATAAAAATTATTTTAAAATTAAAAGAACCAAGTTCTGGAAAAATTATTTATTTAAAAAAAAAACGTTTAGGATATGTCCCTCAAAACACTCATTTAAACGTTCCTTTTCCTATTACTGTTTATAAATTTATGACTATGTCTAATAAATATAAAACAGAAAAAATTTTTTTTAATTTAAAAAGAGTAGGTGCTGAAAATTTAAAAAATAAAAATTTAAATAATTTATCTGGAGGAGAAATACAAAAAATTTTATTAGCTCGAGCTTTATTAAATGATCCTGAATTTTTAGTATTAGATGAACCAACACAAGGAATGGACATTTCAGGTCAAATAAAATTATATAAATTAATACATCAAATTAAAATTAATTTAAATTGCTCTATTTTAATAGTTTCACATGATTTAAATTTAGTAATGAATCAAACAGATAAAGTAATTTGTTTAAATAAACATATTTGTTGTTCTGGTACTCCAAAAGTAATATCAAAAAATAAAAATTTTATAAAAATGTTTGGATCAGTAAAAATAAAAAAATTTGCTTTTTATAATCATAATCACGATCATGAACATAGTTTTTAAAAATTATATAAGAGTTAAAATTTTTTATGATGAAACATTTATTTTTTGAATGGTGTATTGGTATATTTATTATATTATCATCAGCTCCTATAGGATCTTTAATAGTTTGGAAAAGAATGTCTTTTTTCGGAGATTCCTTAGCACATGCTTCTCTTATAGGAGTTGCTTTAAGTTATTTATTAAATTTTAATTGTTTTTTATTAAATATATTTTTAATTTTATGTTTTTTATTAATTGTTTTTTTTATAGAAACATATTCAGAAATTAAAATTGATGCAATAGTAAATATTTTAACAAATATATCTTTATCTTTAAGTATTATTTTATTAAATTTAATTTCGAAAAAAAAAAAAGTTGATATTCCAAAATATTTCTTTGGGGATTTATCAAAAGTATGCTTTCATGATGTAATAATTATAATTTTTTGCACTTTTTTAATTGCATTAATATTATATTATTTTTGGGAAAAATTTTTATTTATTACTATAAATTCTGATTTAGCAAAAATAAATGATATTAATGTATTTTTTATACGTTTTGTTTTAATGTTTATTATAGCTATGACAATTGGAATAGCTGTACAATTTTTTGGAGTTTTATTAATGACTTCGTTATTAGTTATACCTGCTTCTACTTCTCAAAAATTTTCATCTTCACCAGAAAGCTCAGTTTTTATATCTATATTAATTAGTTTTTTTTCTTTAACTTTAGGAATATTTATATCTAATTATTATAATATACCAATTAGTCCTACTATTGTATTAATATTATCTATAATATTTTTTTTGAGTTTAATCTATAAAAAAAATTAAATGTTACTATATTTAAAAAAATTTTAAAAAATTATTTTATATTTTTTTGTATTTTTATTCCTAAGGTTTTTAAATCATTTTTTTGTAAAAAATGTGGAGCTCCAGTTGTTAAACAATTTGCTGAAGTTGTTTTTGGAAATGCAATAACATCACTAATATTTGAACTATTTGTTAAAAGCATAGTAATGCGATCTAATCCAAAAGCAATTCCAGAATGTGGAGGAGTTCCATAATTTAAAGCATCTAAAAAAAATTTAAATTTTTGTTTAATATCTTGTTTATTTAATCCAATAATTTTAAAAACAGCTTCTTGCATTTGTTTGTTATGTATTCTTACAGAACCCCCACCTATTTCTTGACCATTTACAATTAAATCATATGAATTAGAAATAATAGATTCAGGATTTTTAATTAAATTTTCAATACTAGTTTGTTTAGGAGAAGTAAATGGATGATGCATAGAAGTAAAAGAGCCGTCAGAATTTTTTTTAAACATAGGAAAATTTTTAACCCAAACAAAAGACCAATCTAATTCATTAATTATATCTAAATCTTTTGCAATTAAATTTCTTATTTTTCCAAACCATTTATTAATTATTTTTTTTGTATGATAAATAAAAATTAAAATATCATTTTTATATACTTTATTTCTATAAAATATTTTTTTTATAATATTTATATTAAAATTATAAAAAATAGTGTTTTTAAAAGAATTTTTATTTATTTTTTCTGTTTTAATTTGTATAAATTCATATTTATATATTTTATATTTTTTTAAATTTTTTTTATAAAAATTAATTTTTTCAGATGATAATTTTGAACCATTTGGAATTTTTAAAATAATAATTCTTTCAGATTTTTTATTAAAATTTTTAAATGAAGAAATTCCTTTTAATAAATCATCAATATCAATGAGTTCTAATGAATGTCTTAAATCTGGTTTATCTGTACCAAATCTTTTTATTGATTCAGCATAATTAATTTTTTTAATATTTTTTACTTTTACATTTTTTACTTGTAACCATAAAGAAGAAATCATTTTTTCCATCATTTTACAAAATTTTAATTCATTTATAAAAGATGCTTCTATATCGATTTGAGTAAATTCTGGTTGTCTATTAGATCTTAAATCTTCATCACGAAAACATTTTACTATTTGATAATATCTATCTATTCCAGAAATCATTAATAATTGTTTAAATAATTGAGGAGATTGAGGTAATGCATAAAATTTTCCTGGATAAATTCGACTAGGAACTAAATAATCACGAGCTCCTTCTGGAGTAGAACTTGTTAAAAAAGGAGTTTCTATATTCCAAAAATTATGTATGTTCATAAAATTTGTAATATTTTTAACAACTAAATTTCTCACTTTAAGATTATTAATAATATTAGATTTTCTAATATTTAAATAACGAAATTTTAAAAGTTTTTTTTTAGATTTACAATTATTTGAATCAAATGGTAATTCTTTTGAAATATTTAATACTTTTAATTGAAAAGCAACTATTTCTACTTCTCCAGTAAAAATACTAAAATTTTTATTATTTTTTGATCTTTCTTGTACAGTTCCAAAAATTTGAACACAAAATTCTTCTTTTAAATTTTCAGCTATTTTAAAAATATTTTTGTTTTTAGAAAGGAAAATTACTTGAACTATTCCCTCTCTATCTCGAATATCTAAAAAAATAATTTTTCCTACATTTCTTTTTTTATTAACCCATCCACAAATACTTACTATTTTAGAGATGTGTTTTTTGTTAATTTTCCCACAATAATCAGTACGCATAATTATCCTGTAATTATAATTTTTACATATTTATTAAATATCTTATAAAAATATTTTTATTTAATTTTTTAATGTATTTAAAAATGACAATATTTTTAATTTATTTAAATAAAAAAAAATAAAATTTTATTTAATATAAAATTTAAATTTTATAACATCATTTTTTAAATAAATTATCTGCTCCTAAATATTATTCTTCCTTTGGTTAAATCATATGTAGTTAATTCTACTGTAACTTTATCTCCTGTTAAAATTCTAATATAATTTTTTCTCATTTTTCCTGAAATATGAGCTGTAATAATATGTTTATTTTCTAATTCTACACGAAACATTGTATTTGGAAGCGTATCAATTACAGTTCCTTGCATTTCAATATTATCTTCTTTTACCATTATTTTTTATCTCATTTTTTTTATATATATTTTAAATTTATTTTAAATAATACATTATTTTATTAATATATTCTAGTAAATCTAATTTTTTAAAAATATATTATAAATATTCTATATATTTTTCTGCATCTAAAGATGCTATACATCCACTAGAAGCTGCTACAATAGCTTGTCTATAAGAATTATATATAACATCTCCGGCTGCAAAAATTCCAGGTATATTAGTTTGTGAAGAAAATTTTTTAGAATTTTGTAAAACAATATATCCATCTTTCATTTTAATTTTTTTTTTAAAAATTTTAGTATTAGGATTATATCCTATTGCTATAAATATTCCAGATAAATCAATATAAAAATTTTTTTTATCTTTTATAGATGTTATTTTTATTTTTTTTACTTCTTCTTGAGTACCAATTATTTTTTTTACTTGACATAATTCATGAAAAATTATTTTTTTATTTTTTATTTTTTCAAATATTTTATTAATTAATATTTTTTCAGCTGTAAAATTTTTTCTTCTATGTATTAAATGTACTTTTTTTGCAATGTTAGATAAATATAAAGCTTCTTCTAAAGCAGAATTTCCACCTCCAATTACTGCTACAATTTTGTTTTTGTAAAAAAAACCATCACATATAGCACATGTGGATACTCCTTTTCCTAAAAAAAATTTTTCAGAACTTATTCCTAAATATCTTGGAATAGCTCCTGTCGCAATAATTATTGCATTTGTTTGATATTTATTTTTTTTTCCAGTTAAAACAAAAGGTTTAGATTTAAAATTTACAGAAATAATATGATCATTAATAATTTTTGTATTAAATTTTAACGCATGTTTTTTTAATCTATTAATAAATTTTAAACCATTTAAAGTTTTATAATCTCCGGGCCAATTTTCAATCATATTAGTTTTTGTTAATTGTCCTCCAGGAACATTTCCAGTAATAATAATTGGATTAAGATTTGCTCTTGAAGAATATATTCCAGCTGTGTATCCTGCAGGACCTGAACCAAGAATAACAATTTTATTATTTATTATATTTTGTTTATTTTTTTTCATATTTATATTTAAATATTTTTTATGTATTTTAGATAGATTTAATAAAGTTATAGTATAATACTATTAAATAAATTTATATATAAAATATATTTATTAAAAAATTATATTTAAAAAAATTCAAAAATTTTAGTAAATATTTTTTTAAAATTTTTTTTAAAATAATTTTATTTAATATATATTATTTATAAAAATTTCATAATTATGAGTAAAAAAAATGCTTGATCCAAAAATTTTAAGAAAATCAATTAAAGAAATTTCTATTCAATTATTGAATAAAGGATTTAAGTTAAACGTTGAAAAATTTAAAAATTTAGAAAAAAAAAGAAAAAAAATACAAATAAAAACTGAAAATTTGAGATTTACTCAAAAAAGTATTTCTAAAATTATCGGAAAATCAAAAAATATAGAATTAAAAAAAAAAAAATATTTAAAAAAAAATATAAAATTAAGTAAAAAAATAAATAAATATAAAAAAAAATTTCTTAAAATTAAACAAAAAATATATAATTTTTCTATTAATATTCCAAATATTTTATTTAAAGATGTTCCTTTAGGTGATTCTGAATTACATAATAAAATAATATATAAATGGGGAAAAAATAAGAAAAAAAATTTTTTTGTAAGAAATCATATGGAATTGGGAGCTTCAATAAATGGTTTTGATTGGGATACTGCTTCAGTTATTACAGGATCAAATTTTACTATTATGAAAGGAAATCTTGCAAAATTATATCGAGCATTAGGACAATTTATGTTAGATTTACATATAAATCTTCATAAATATCAAGAAATATATGTTCCATATATAGTTAATCAAAAAAGTATGTATGGAACTGGACAATATCCAAAATTTAATTCTGATTTATTTTATATTAATTCATATAAAAATAATATTAATAAAAATTATTTTTTAATTCCTACAGCAGAAGTACCTTTAACAAATTTAGTTCAAAATAAAATTTTTAAAGAAAAAGATCTTCCTCAAATGTTTGTTGCAAATACACCATGTTTTAGATCTGAATCAACATCTTATGGTAAAAATTTTAAAGGATTAATTCGATTACATCAATTTGATAAAGTAGAATTAGTTCAAATAGTTCATCCAAAAAAATCAAACAAAGTTTTAGAAAAAATTACATTACATGCAGAAAAAGTTTTAAAACTTTTAAAACTTCCGTATAGAAAAATTTTATTATGTTCAGGAGAAACAAATTTTTCTTCTTCTAAAACATACGATTTAGAAGTATGGTTTCCTTCTCAAAATTCTTATCGAGAAATTTCTTCTTGTTCAAACATGCTTGATTTTCAATCTAGACGTATCAAATCTCGTTATTTTGATAGTATTAAAAAAAGAAATATTTATGTTCATACATTAAATGGATCAGGATTAGCTATAGGAAGAACTTTAGCTGCTATTTTAGAAAATTATCAATTAGAAAATAAAAAAATTAAAATACCAAAAATTTTAAGAAAAAAATATATGAATGGATTAAAATTTCTTTAATAAAAAATTATTTTTATATAAATTAATATAAAAAAATAAAAAAAATGGTGAAAAATGAATTTTGTTTATAATTTTAGTTCAGGGCCTTCAATGTTGCCTATAGAAGTAATGAAACAAGCAAAAAAAGAATTTTTAAATTGGAATAATATTGGATCATCTATTTTAGAAATTAGTCATAGAAGTAAAGAATTTTTAATGTTAATTAAAAATTCCAAAAAAAACTTAAGAGACTTATTAAAAATACCAAAAAATTATAAAATATTGTTTTGTCATGGAGGAGCCAGAGGGCAATTTTCAGCTATTCCAATGAATTTAACAAAAAAAAATGATCAAGTAGATTATATTTGTAGCGGGCATTGGTCAAAATCTGCAGCAAAAGAAGCAAAAAAATATTGTCAAGCAAATATTATTAATGTGTCTTCTTATAAAAATGAAAAAAAATTTATTATTCCTATGAAACAATGGAAAATAAATAATGAATCAAAATATATACATTATTGCCCTAATGAAACTATTGATGGAATATCAATTAATGAAGAACCGATATTTAAAAATAAACATGTAATTGGAGATTTTTCTTCTACTCTTCTTTCTAGAAAAATTAATATAAATAAATATTCTTTAATATATGCTAGTGCTCAAAAAAATATCGGAACATCAGGAATTACTATAATAATAATTAAAAAAGATTTAATAAAAAATACTAATAGAAACATTCCATCCATATTAAATTATAAAATTATGTTAGAAAATGATTCTTTATTTAATACCCCAACAAATTTTTCATGGTATTTATCAAATTTAATATTTATATGGTTAAAAAAAATAGGAGGATTAAAGGAAATTGAAAAAATAAATACAAAAAAATCTAATTTATTATATAAAAAAATTGATAGTAGTAATTTTTATATAAATAAAATAAAAAAAGAAAATAGATCACAAATGAATGTAGTTTTTGAATTAAAAAATAAAAAATTAAATAATTTATTTTTAAAAGAATCTAAATTAAATAATTTATTTTATTTAAAAAATCACAAAATAGCTGGAAATATGAGAGCATCTATATATAATGCTATGCCAATTAAAGGAGTTAAAAAATTAGTTAAATTTATGTCTTATTTTGAAAAAAAATATATAAATATGAATTAATTATAAATTTTTTTAAAAAATAAAAATTTTAATATTAAAAATGGTTTATTATAAAAAATGAAAAAAAAAATAATTATTCATTCTCCTATAAAAATTGAAGGAGAAATATTTCTTCCAGGTTCGAAAAGTATTACTAATCGAGCGTTACTTTTTTCTGCAATGTCTCAAGGAAATACTTATCTGAAAAATATATTATATAGTGATGATGTTAAATATATGTTAAATGCTTTAAAATCTTTAGGAATAAAATATATACTTTCTAAAAATAATACTGTTTGTTATATATATGGAGCGGGAAAAAAATTTCCAAAAAAAAAGAATTTAACTTTATTTTTAGGAAATGCTGGAACTGCTGTACGTTCTCTTTTATCTGTATTATCAATTAAAGATAATAATATTATAATTGAAGGCGACGATAGAATGCAACAAAGACCAATTAAACATTTAGTAAAAGCTTTAATACAAGGTCAAGCAAAAATTTCATATCTTAAAAAAAAATATTTTATTCCAATTAAAACAAATGGAAATTTTGAAGGAGGAGAAATTAATTTAAATGGAAGTATATCTAGTCAATTTTTAACAGCGCTTTTAATAGCTTCTCCATTAGCTAAAAAAGATACAAAAATTTTTATTAAAGGAAAATTAGTTTCTAAGCCATACATAGATATTACTATAAAAATGATGAAATGTTTTGGAATAAAAATAAAAAATAATAATTATAAAAGTTTTTTTATTTCTAGTAACCAAAATTTTATTTCTCCAAAAAAATATTATATTGAAGGAGATGCATCATCTGCTTCTTATTTTTTATCTGCAGCTGCAATTAAAGGAGGAACAGTTAAAATTAATGGAATTGGAAAAAATAGTATTCAAGGAGATATAAAATTTAGTTCTATTTTAGAAAAAATGGGAGCAAAAATTTATTTAGGAAAAAAATATATTACATGTACTAGAAAAAAATTAAAAAAAATAGATATGGATATGAACGATATTCCTGATGCTGCAATGACAATTGCTGTAACTGCATTATTTGCAAAAGGAGTAACTAAAATTCGTAATATATATAACTGGAGAGTAAAAGAAACAGATCGTTTATTTGCTATGGCTACTGAATTAAGAAAAGTTGGAGCAAAAGTTAAAGAAGGAATAGATTATTTAACTATTACTCCACCAAAAAAATTTAATAAAGTAGAAATTGAAACATATAATGATCATCGTATGGCTATGTGTTTTTCTTTAATTTCTTTATCTAATACTTCCGTAACTATTCTTAACCCTAATTGTATAAATAAAACTTTTCCAAATTATTTCAAAAATTTTTTTTCTATATGTACATATTCAAAATAAAAAAATTTTAAAAAAATATTATATTGATTTAGTTAAAAAAAGATATTTATATGAAAAAAAAAATTCCTGTAATTACAATCGATGGACCTAGCGGGGTAGGAAAGAGTACTCTTTCTTATGCTATATCTAATAAATTAAAATGGAATTTTCTTGAATCTGGATATTTATATAGAACTATTGCATATTATATTACAAAATTTAATATTCCATTAAAAGAAAAAAAAATTATTCCTATATTAAAAAATATAAAATTTAATTTTAAATATATTAATAACAAAATTAAAGTAATATTTGAAAATAAAGATATATCTAAAAAATTATGCTCAGAAAAAAATTCTATAATTTCTTCTAAAATAGCTATTTTTCCTTATATTCGAAAATGGTTATTATATAAACAAAGAAAATTTAGAAAATTTCCAGGACTAGTGACTAATGGACGAGACATGGGAACTAAAGTTTTTTCAGATGCATTAATAAAAATTTTTTTAATTACAAAAATTAAAGAACGGGCTAAAAGACGTTGTTTAGAATTAAAATCAAATGGATTTAATATAAATTTTAATTTTTTACTTAAAAAAATGAAAGAACGTGATAATAGAGATAAAAATAGAATAATTTGTCCTTTAAAACCTGATAAAAATGCTATAATTATTGATTCAACTAATATGAACTTTAAAAATACTTTACAAATTATGTTGAAATATATTTATAAAAAATTAAAAAATATAAACAATAAAACCTGAACACGGAATAGTCAAAAGGACAATTAACAAACTTTTTTAACACAGATGTTAACTAAGTTTAAAAAATTTTTAAAAAAGTAAAAAATATTATGAAAGAATCATTTGAACAATTGTTTAATAAATCATTAGAATCTACTCAAACAAAAATTGGATCAATAATTACAGGAACTGTTCTTACAATAGAAAAAGAAATTGTTATAGTTGATTCAGGACTAAAATCAGAATCTATTATTCCTATTGAACAATTTATAGATTCTAAAGGAAATATAGAAATTAAAGTTGGCGATAAAATAAAATTAGCTCTTGATACAGTAGAAAATGGATTTGGAGAAACAATATTGTCTCGAGAAAAAGCTAAAAGACATCAATCTTGGTTAATTTTAGAAAAAGCTCATAAAAATTCAAAAAATATAGAAGGAATAATTAATGGAAAAGTAAAAGGAGGTTTTACAGTTGAATTAAAAAATATTCGAGCTTTTTTACCAGGATCTTTAGTTGATATTAGACCAATTCGAGAAACTTCGCATCTTGAAGGAAAAAAATTAATATTTAAAGTAATAAAACTAGATCAAAAGAGAAATAATGTAGTTGTCTCAAGAAGAGCAGTTATAGAATCTGAAAATAGTGAAGAACGCGAATTACTTTTAAAAAGCATTAAAGAAGGAATGAAAATTAAAGGAATAGTAAAAAATTTAACAGATTATGGAGCTTTTATTGATTTAGGTGGTGTAGATGGATTATTACATATTACTGATATGGCATGGAAAAGAGTAAAACATCCAAATGAAATAGTAAATATTGGAGAAGAAATTTTAGTTAAAATACTTAAATTTGATACAGAAAAAACAAGAGTTTCTTTAGGATTAAAACAATTAGGAGAAGATCCTTGGAACAATATTTCTATTCGATATCCAGAAAAATCTAAAATTACTGGAAAAATTACAAATTTAACAGATTATGGATGTTTTGTAGAAATTGAAGAAGGAATTGAAGGCTTAGTTCATATATCTGAAATGAATTGGACAAATAAAAATATTCATCCTTCAAAAGTAGTAAAATTAAACGAAATTATAGAAGTTATGGTTTTAGATATTGATGAAGAAAGAAGAAGAATTTCATTAGGATTAAAACAATGTACTAAAAACCCATGGAAAGAATTTGAAAAAATAAATAAAAAAGGAACTAAAGTAAATGGAACAATTAAATCTATTACAGATTTTGGAATTTTTGTGGGATTAGAAGGAGGAATTGATGGATTAGTTCATTTATCTGATATAGATTGGAAAATTCCTGGAGAACAAGCAGTAAAAAATTTTAAAAAAGGAGATAAAATTTTAGCTATAGTTTTACAAGTTGATTCCGATAGAGAAAGAATTTCATTGGGTATTAAACATATTAAAGAAGATCCATTTTATAAATATATTAAAAAAAATAAAAAAGGATCCATTGTATTTGGAAAAATTAAATCTTTTAATATAAAAGATAAAATTGTTGTGTCCCTTAAAAAAAATATTACTGGTATTCTTCATTTTTTAAATATGAAAAACGAAGATATTGAAGTTCAAAAAAATCAATTAAAAAATCAAGAAAAATCAAAATTTATTATTAACAGTATAGATCGTAAAAAAAGAATAATATTTCTATCTTATGAATTAATAAATAAAAAAAAAAAATCAAGTGATTTAGAAATTGTTTCTAATAAAAAAAAAAAATCAAGTGATTTAGAAATTGTTTCTAATAAAAAAAAAAAATCAAGTGATTTAGAAATTGTTTCTAATAAAAAAAAAAAATCAAGTGATTCAGAAATTGTTTCTAATAAAAAAAAAAAATCAAGTGATTCAGAAAACTTTTCTCATACTATAATTGATGCTTTTACTGATGTTAAAAATCCTGAGTAATTTTTAATAATTTTTTCATATAAATAAAAATTTATAGTACGTAAAAGTTAAATATTATACTTTTAAATACTATAAATTAAATAATTTTAAACAAAATTTATTTAATAAATATTAAAAAAAAGAGGAAATTATGATAAAACCTATTATTGTAGCAAATTGGAAATTATATGGAAATAAAACTTTTGTACAAGAATTTTCAAAATATTTCAATTTAAATTTAAAAAATTATTTAAAAAAAAATACAATTATTATAGCTCCTCCAATTATATATATTGAGTATATGAAAAAACTTATAAATGAAAAAAATATATTTTTTTCATCTCAAAATATTGATTATCATAATGAAGGTGCTTTTACTGGAGAAATATCTTCAAGAATGTTAAATGATATTGGAGTAAAATATGTAATATTAGGTCATTCTGAAAGAAGAAAAAATCATTTTGAAAGTAATAAATTAATAGCAAAAAAATTTCATTCTGTTAAAAAAAATAACCTTATTCCAATATTATGTATTGGAGAAACAAAAGAAGAAAAAAAATTAGAACTAACAGAAAAAATTTTAAAAAAACAAATTGATGAAATATTTTTAAAATGTGGAAAATTTGCTTTTAATAAAACCATTGTCGCATATGAACCAATATGGGCTATTGGTAGCGGAAAAACAGCAACTCCAAATTTAATTAACAAAATTCTTAAAATGATAAAAAAATATATTATTAAAAATAGCTTTAATAATATTAAATTATATATGCAATATGGAGGATCTGTATCTCCTGAAAATATTAAAAATATAATTAATGAAAAATATGTTGATGGAGTTTTAATTGGATCAGGATCGTTAAATTTTAAAAATTTTAAAAAAATAATTCAAATTTCTTCTAATTTTAATAAAAAAAAAACATCTTCATAAAATTAAAAAAATTATAATTTATATAAATTATTAGTTATTAGTTCTTTTATAGATTTTTTTTTAAAAAATTTTAAAGCATAACTAAAATTATTATCAATAATTTTATTATTTTTTATTCCAATGCATTTTCCAAATTTGTTATTTAATAAAAGTTGAACTGAATAAAATCCCATTCTAGAAGCTAGAATTCTATCAAATGCTACTGGAGCTCCTCCTCTTTGGATATGTCCAAGAATTGTAGCTCTAGTTTCTTTTTTTGTTTTCAATTCTATTTTTTCAGCTAATTTTCTTACATCACAAATTTTTTCTGTAATAACAATTATTAAATGTGTTTTTCCTTTTTTAATGCTGTTTTGAATATTATATATTAATTTTTTTTCATCATATAACATTTCAGGAATAATAAAAAATTCACAACTACAAGCAATAGAAGAAGAAATTGTTAAATCTCCACATTTTCTTCCCATTATTTCAACAATTGAAATTCTTTGATGAGAACATGTTGTATCTTTTAATTTATCTATAGATTGAACAATAGTTTCTAAAGCTGTACTATAACCAATTGTATAATCTGTTCCAGAAACATCATTATCTATTGTTCCAGGAATTCCTATACATGGAAAACCCATTTTATGTATTTTATAAGCTCCAATATACGTTCCATTACCTCCAATAACTATTAAAGCATCAATATTATTTTTTTTCATATTTTTTATGGCTATTTTTACTTCTTTTTTTTTGCAAAAATTTTTATAACGAGCTGTGCGAAGAATTGTTCCGCCTTGATTAATAATATTAGAAACATTGCTTTCATTTAATTCTATTATATTATTTTTACAAAGCCCTAAATAACCATCTAAAATTCCCGAAACTTTTATTTTATTTTTAACAGATATTTGAACTATGCTTTTAATAGCAGCATTCATTCCTGGAGAATCTCCTCCACTAGTAAGAACTGCTATTTTTTTAATCATATTATAACTCTCCTTTATTATATTAATTTTCTATTAATATTAATTTTTATTTTTAAACAATATTTATAAATTTTAAATATAAGTATAAAAAAATTTTTTTATAACCTATAAAAAATAATATCCTATAGGATTAAATTTTTTATCAAACTTATATATTATAGGTTTCCCTGTAGGTATATCTAAATCTGGAATATCTTTTTCATTTATTTTATCTAAAAATTTTATTAAAGCTCGTAAAGAATTTCCATGAGCAACAATAATAATGTTTTTATTTTTTTTTATTTGAGGTAAAATAACATTATTCCAATAAGGAAGAACTCTATTCAAAGTTAATTCTAAGCTTTCTCCTAATGGTACATTATTTTTTTTCATTGAAGAATATCTAGAATCATAACCAGAAAATTTATCATTTACTGTATTCATTTTTGGAGGTATAGAACAAAAACTTCTTCTCCAATCTGAAACTTTTTTTTTTCCATAAAATGGTATAATTTCTTCTTTATTTAAACCCTGTAACGCTCCATAATGTCGTTCATTTAATCTCCAAGTTTTTTTTACTTGTATCCATGGTTGTTTAATTTTTTTTAATATTTTCCAAAGAGTATGAATAGCTCGTGTTAATACAGATGTATAAGCTATATCAAAATTTATATTATTTTTTTTTAAGATTTTTCCGGCTTTTTTTGCTTCTTTAACTCCTTTTTTAGTTAAAAAAATATCATTCCATCCAGTAAATTTATTTAATTCATTCCATTGACTTTCTCCATGTCTTAAAAAGACTATTTTAGATGTCATTAAGAATTTCCTTTTTTTTTAAATAAATAAAATTAAAATTTATTATTTTTTTTATATTTTTTATAATACTAATATAATTCTTTTTAAAATCTATTGCAAAAAATTATATTAGTTTAAGAATAAAGAATCTATAAAAAAAAATAGTAACTAATAAAAAATATTTTACTACATCTAAATATTAATATCCATGAAAAAAAAATGTTAGAAAAAATGTTAAATATCTAAAGTTACACAAAAAAAATTTTCTAAAGTATTTTTTATTTTCATTAAAAAACCAACTGAATCTTTTCCATCAATTAATCTATGATCGTAAGATAATGAAATATACATCATTGGAGCAATTTTTATTTTTTTTTCTTCAGTCACTATTGTTCTATTTTTAATTACATGAGTACCTAATATAGCTGTTTGAGGAGAATTAATAATAGGTGTAGAAAATAAAGATCCAAATACCCCTCCATTTGTTATAGTAAAAGTACCTCCATTTAAATCATTCATTGTAAGTTTTCCATTTCTACCTTGAGTAGAATAAAAATGTATTTTTTTTTCAATATCTGCCATACTCATTTTATTTACATCAAATAAAACTGGAGCTACTAATCCTCGATCAGTAGAAATAGCAATATTAATATTAAAACTATCATAAAAAATTATTTTATTTTCATTAATAGAAGCATTAATTTGCGGGTAATCTTTTAATGAAATATATACAGCTTTTACAAAAAAAGACATTAATCCAAGTTTTATATTATGTTTTTTTTTAAAAGAATCTCCAAAATTTTTTCTAATTTTAATTATTGATTCCATATTAACTTCATTAAAAGTTGTTAACATAGCTGTTTCATTTTTAGATTTTACAAGTTTTTCAGAAATTTTTTTTCTAAAAGTAGATATATCAGTAATTTTTTTTATTTTTAATTTATCATTTGATAAAAAATTATTATTAATTTTATTTTTATTTATTTTATAAGTTTTAATCTCATTTAATGTTTTATTATTTATTTTATTTTCTTGAATATCAGAATTTTTATTTTTTTTAGATAATTTTAAAGTTCGTCTAAGAGAAGGAGACAAATTTTTATTTATTTCAAACGTTTCTTCAAAATTAATTGTTTTTTTTTTGATATAACATAATAAATCATTTGCTTTTACTAAATCTCCAGAATTTTTATTAATAAAAACTAATTCTCCAGAATTCGCTGCAGGAACTTCTATTATAATTTTATCTGTTTCTAGATCTACTAATACATCATCTCTTTTTACAAAATCTCCAATTTTTTTATGCCATTTAATAATTTTTGCATGATGAACAGATTCAGGAAGCTCAGGCACTAAAATTTGTAATTTTTTTTCCATTTTAAATTTTCTCTTTTTTTGCTATTTTTTGAAATACTTCTTTAATAATTTTTAATTGATCCTGTCTATGAATATGAATATTTCCTGTAGCTGAAGATGAAGATTTAGATCTTCCAACATATTTTATTGATAATTTTTTAAATAAAATTTTATCAAAAATATTTTTAATATAATTCCATGGACCTTGATTTATTGGTTCTTCTTGACACCAAAAAATATTTTTTATATTTATATTCTTTAAAATAATTTTTAATACTGTATTTTTTGGAAAAGGATATAATTGCTCTATCCTAATTAATAATAAATTTTTAATATTTATTTTTTTTTGATGTTCTAATAATTCATAATATATTTTTCCTGAACAAAAAATAATTTTTGTAATATTTTTTTTTTCAAAAATATTTTTATCAATAATAATTTTTTTAAATTTTCCTGAATATATTTCATTAAATGAAGATCTAGATAAAGGATTTCTTAAAAAAGATTTTGGAGTAAAAATAATTAAAGGAGAAGAAATTTTATTTAATGCATGCTTACATAATAAATGAAAAATTTGAGAAGCGGTGGTCGGTATACATAATTTCATATTTTTTTTTGAACATAATTGTAAATATCTTTCAATTCTAGCAGAAGAATGTTCTGGACCTTGACCTTCATGACCGTGTGGTAAAAATAAAACTATTCTAGAATTTTGATTCCATTTTTCTTTTCCAGAACTAATAAATTGATCAATAACTATTTGAGCTGAATTAGAAAAATCTCCAAATTGAGCTTCCCATATTGTTAAAGTATTTTTATTTCTTAAACTATATCCATATTCAAATGCTAAAACTGCTTCTTCTGATAAAGTAGAATTCCAAATAAAAAATTTTCCATGTTTAATATTTTTTAAAGGAGAATAAGATTTTTCATTTTTTTGATCATATATAATTGAATGACGATGAAAAAACGTTCCTCTTATTACATCTTCTCCTGAAATTCTACATGATATTCCATTTTTTAATAAATATGCATAAGCTAAAGTTTCTGCAGCTCCCCAATCAAAATTTTTTTCAGATACAATCATATTCATTCTATCAGAATATATTTTTTTCACTAATGGATGAATATGAAAATTACTAGGTAATGTATTAATTTTTATACCCAATTTTTTAATTTCTTTATAACAATATTTTTTAGTTACAGATTTTTTATGAATATTATTATTTTTATTTTTTAAAAAAGAATTAAATCTTAAAGAACCATAATTAAAAAAAATTGTTGATCCTAAATCTAACATTTTTTTATAATTTAAAATAATTTTTTTAATTTTATTTTCTGTAACAATTTTTTTTTTAATTAATTTTTTTAAATAAATTGTTTTTACGGTAGGATGATTTTTAATAATTTTATACATTAATGGTTGAGTAACAGTCGGATCATCAGATTCATTATGTCCATTTCTTCTATATCCTATTAAATCAATAAATACATCTTTTTTAAATTTTTTTCTATATTTAATAGCCATTTTTACTGCAAAAATACAAGCTTCCGGATCATCTGAATTAATATGTAAAATTGGTGATTCAATCATTTTTGCTATATCAGTAGAATAATGACTAGATCTCATATCATTAATTTTAGATGTTGTAAATCCTATTTGATTATTTATAATAATATGTATAGATCCTCCTATATTGTATCCAGAAGTTTGTGACATATTTAAAGTTTCTTGAATTACTCCTTGACCAATAAAAGAAGCATCTCCATGTATCATAATTGGAAGAACTTTAGTGCTATTAAATACATTTAAAGAATCTAAATAAGAACGAGATAATCCCATAATTACTGGATTGATAATTTCAAGATGAGAAGGATTATATTCTAAATTTAAATTACCAATTCCATATTTTGTACTAACTTGAGAATAAAATCCAAGATGATATTTTACATCTCCATTATTTAAAGAACTAAAATTTTTTCCATCAAATTCTTGAAATAATTTTTTTGCAGGCTTTCCTAATATATTTATTAAAACGTTTAATCTACCTCTATGAGCCATTCCTATATAAAAATCAGAAACATTTTTTTTAATAGAAAAAGAAATAATTTCATGCAACATTGGAATTAAAGAATCATTTCCTTCTAATGAAAATCTTTTATATCCAGGATATTTTGAATTAATATATTTTTCAAATGTTTCAGAATAAATAAGAGATTTTAAAATATCTTTTTTTTTTTTATTATTAAAATCTTTTTTAATCCATTTGTTTTCAATATAGTTTTGTATCCATTTTTTTTCTTTTTTAAAATTTATATGAGAAAATTCAAAACCAATAGTATTGCAATATATTTTTTTAAGATAATTTATAAAAATATTAACATTAGAAAATTTTTTTATAGAACTAATTTGTTTTTTTAAAATTACTTTTTTATTTAAATCTTTTTTTGAAATATTAAAAAAATTATGATTTAATGAATTGATATTTTTTATAAAACAATTTTTATATAGAGGATTTATATTAGAATATCTATGACCTTGTTCTTTAAAAAAATTATATATTTTAAGAATTTTATCTGAACTTAAAAACAAAAATGAATCTTTGAAGTTTTTTTTAATCCCATTAATATTTGTATTATTTAATGAATTAATAAATTTTTTATTATTTTTTTTTTTGTTAATGAAAAATTTTTTTAATGTTTTAAATTTTTTTTTCCAAAATTTATCTACAGAATTATTATTTTTTAAATATTTTTTATATATATTTTCAATATATTTTTGATTAATTGGATTAATCCAAGATTCATTTAAAATATAATTTTTATTTTTATCTTTCATTATATTCTCTTTATGTTAATTTTATTGAAAATAAAAATTATTATTTTTTTAAATTTATAAATATAATTAATAAATTTTTTATATATTTAACATATTTAAACAGGATTATGAATATTAATAAATTTAATATTTAAGTCTGTATAATTTATACTTAACCACTTACTTAACAATTTTATACCACCTATTTCTGTAGCATGATGACCTGCAGAAAAAAAATGTATATTTGATTCACGAGCATAATGAGTTGTTTCTTCAGAAATTTCTCCTGTAATAAAACAATCTATATTAGACTCTAAAACTTTATGAATAAATTTTTGACCTTTACCGCTACACCAAGCAACACTTTTTATTTTTTTATTAGTATTAGATATATATATTGGTTTTCTTTTAAAAATAGAATAAATTTTTTTATATAATTCTTTTCCACTAATAAAATTTTTAAAATTTCCCCACCATAAATAAGGATTTAAAGTTCCTTTAATATTTATATTTAATGTTTTTCCTATATAAAAATTATTGCTAATTTTTAAATTTGCATCTAAAGGCAAATGCCAACTATAAAGATTAATATTATTAGATAAAATAGTTTTTAATCGTGTTCTTAAAAAACCTCTTATACATTTTGGATCATTATCCCAAAAATAACCATGATGAACTATAATAGCTTGCGCTTTATTTTTAATTGCTTCATTTAATAATAATTGACAAGCAGTTACTCCAGTAATAATTTTTTTAATATTTTTGCAACCTTCAATTTGTAAACCATTATAAGTTGAATCTTTAAATTTACAAGAATTTAATTTTTTATTTATAATTTTTTCTAAAATAGTATTTTTCATAATTTTATCTTAAATGAATTGTTTTCATAATTTTTATAAATTTTTTTCTTGTTTTATTGTAATTTACAATTGGTTTAGGATAATTTGTATTTGGTTCATTTTTTTTTAACCATGAATATGGTGAATGAATATTTTTTATTGGAACATTTTTTAATTCTTTAACATATTTTTTTATAAAAATTCCTTTATAATCAAATTTTTTAGATTGTATATATGGATTAAAAGTTCTAATATATGAAGCTGATTCTGTTCCAACAGATGCTATCCATTGCCAATTTCCATTATTTATAGAAAAATCAGAATCAATTAAATATAACATAAAATGTTTTTCTCCCATTCTCCAATTAATTAGTAAATTTTTTACTAAAAAATTTGCGGTAATCATTCGTAATCGATTATTCATCCATCCTGTTTTTTTTAATTGTCTCATTCCAGCATCTATTATAGGAAATCCAGTTAAACCATTTTTCCAAGCTTTTAAATAAAAAGAATTTTTTTTCCATTTTACTTTTTTTATATTTTTTTTTAAATATTTATTTTTAGATAAAAAAGGATATGAAAACATTAAATGTTTAAAAAATTCTCTCCAAAGTAATTCATTTAACAAAGAAACTGAATTTCTATAATTATTTTTACTAAATTTTAAGATATAAAAAAAAAATTTTCTAATAGAAAAAATTCCTAAATTTAAATAAATTGAAAATTGACTAGTATTATTTAAATATAATTTATCTTTGTTTAAAAAATAAGATGAAAACTTTTTTTTAAAAAAATTATCTATTTTTTTAATAATTAATTTATCTTCAAAAGGAAAATTTTTTATATTAAAATTTTTACGTTTAAAACTAAAATTAATTTTTTTATTTTTATAAATTCTATGAAATTTATTTATTTTTAGAGAAGAAAAAGAAATTATTTTATTTTTTTTTAAAATATTTAAAGACTTTTTTTTAAAAAAATAAAATCTTTTATATGCATTTCCTAAATTGTTTTTTATAAGACTAGGAGAAATTAAAATGTTATCATGAAAATTAAATACTTTTATTTTATTCTTTATAAGAAGATTTTTTAAAAAATTATCTCTTTTTTGTTCATTGAATTCATATTGAAAGTTATAAAATATAGATTTTATTTTATATTTTTTACAAATAAAAAAAATATAATATATAGATTCATTAAAATTTTTTAATTCAACATATAAAAATTTTATATTTAAAGAATTAATTTTTTTTTTTAAATATAATATTCTTTTATATATAAAATTTGCTTGAATTGAAGACATTAAATGATTTTTCCATTGATCTGGTGTTGAAATAAATAATATTATTATTTTTTTTTTTTTATTTTTACAAGCATGATAAATTGCTGAATTATCATCTATTCTCAGATCATTTCTTAACCAAACTAAATTAGTCATTATAAATTTATACCTATATTTTAATAAAATTAAATAAAATTTTTTTATTTTTAAAAAAGTTAATTAACAAAATTTTAAAAAATTTAAATATACTTAAATAATTAAAAAATAATATATTTTTAAATTTTTATATAAATTATGTATGAATATCTATAAAAATATTTATTATAAACAATTTAAAATAAGGATTCTTTAAAAAATGAAAAAAATTGGAATATTTTTTGGAACTGATACAGGAAATACAGAAAAAATATCTAAAATAATACATAATATTATAGGAAAAAAAAAATCTTCTATACATGATATTACGTCCTCTTGTAAACAAGATTTTTTAAAATATGATATATTAATATTAGGAGTTTCAACTTGGTATTATGGAGAAGTTCAATGCGATTGGGACGATTTTCTTCCAATATTAAAGAAAATAAATTTTAAAAATAAAAAAATAGCTATATTTGGATGTGGAGATCAAGAAGATTATGGAGAATATTTTTGCGATGCTATGAAAATTCTATATGATATTGTATTATTAAATAATGCAAAAGTAATTGGAAAATGGCCTATAAAAAACTATTTTTTTGATTCTTCTAAAGCATTAATAAATAAAAAATATTTTTTAGGACTAGCAATTGATGAAGACAGACAACCTGAATTAACAAAAAAAAGAATAAAAAAATGGTTAAAAATTATTATAAATAATAAGTAATTTATTTATATTTTTCTAAATTTATTTAACTAGTTTAATTAGGTATATAAAAAATTACTATATACCTATATTAAATTATTTATATTTTTAAACATATTTAAAAATATAAATTAAGAAGATATTAATTTAACTAAATCTAATACTTTACTAGAATAACCAGTTTCATTATCATACCAAGAAATTAATTTTACAAAATTTTTATTTAGAGACAATCCAGCATTTGCATCAAAAATAGAAGTTAATTCTGATCCATTAAAGTCTGTTGAAACTACGTTATCTTCTGTATATCCTATTATTCCTTTCATTTTATTTCTAGAATATTCTTTAATTACTTTACAAATATTTTCATAACTAGAAGATTTTTTATATCTACATGTTAGATCAACAACAGAAACATTTGGAGTTGGTACTCGAAAAGCTATTCCTGTAATTTTTTTATTTAAATCTGGTAAAACTTGACCTACAGCAGCTGCAGCTCCTGTAGAAGATGGAATAATATTTTGAAATGATCCTCTTCCTCCTCTCCAATCTTTTAAAGATACTCCATCAACTGTTTTTTGAGTAGCGGTAACAGAATGAACGGTAGTCATTAATCCTTCAATTATAGAAAACTCTTTATGAATAATTTTTGCAAGAGGCGCTAAACAATTTGTAGTGCAAGAAGCATTAGAAACTATTTTTTCTCCATTATAAGAATTAAAATTTACTCCTTTTACAAACATTGGAGTATTATCTTTTGAAGGGCCAGTTATAACTACTTTTTTCGCTCCTGAAAAAATATGTTGCATTGCTTCTTTTGTTGTTAAAAATAATCCAGTAGATTCAATTACTACATCTACAGAAAAATCTTTCCATTTTAATTTTTTTAAATTTCTTTCAGAAGTTATTTGTATTTTTTTATTATTAATTTCAATATAATTTTTTTTAATTTTTATATTTTCTTTAAAAATTCCATGTGTAGAATCATATTTTAACATGTAAGCTATATAATCTGAATTTAATAAATCATTTATAGCTACAACTTCTATATCTTTTCTTTGTTGAGCAAGCCGAAAAACCATTCTTCCAATTCTTCCAAAACCATTAATTCCTACTTTAATAGTCATATTTTTCTCTCAAATATAATGAATGATAAAAAACTTTCAATTATAATAAAAAATTATTATTTTTTATTTATTTTAAAAAATATATATAATAAGATTTTTTTAATTAATTAATTTTAACATATATTTTAAATATATAAATAAAATTATAAATGATTATTTATTTAATATAAAAAATATATTAATGTAAAATTTATTAAAAAAATATTTATATACTATAAAAAATTTTGTATAGTATAAATTTACTAATTTTACTTAAAAATATTATTTTAATATTTAAAAAATTTTAAAATAACTTATTTTGAATAATTCATGAAAAAAAATAACTTAAAATTGTTTAATGATAATTTATTAAACATAAAAATTAATCAACCAGTAATTCATATTCAATATGGTATAGGAAAATACAAAGGATTAAAAACAATAGAAATATCTGGAATAAAATCAGAATATTTAATTCTTTTATATGCTAATAATGATAAACTATATGTTCCAATATCATCATTAAATTTAATAAGTAAATGTAATAATTATGATAAAAATATTATTCGTTTAAATAAATTAGGAAATAAAAATTGGAAAAAAGAAACTAAAAAAATATCAAAACAAATTTTTGATACTGCAGCAATATTATTAAATACATATTCAAATAGATCTTCTAGTAATGGATTTTCTTTTAAAAAAAATACAAAAAAATATAAAAAATTTTGTAAAAATTTTCCATTTACACCAACTCCAGATCAATACAAGGTAATTAATTCAGTATTAAATGATATGTATTCATTAAAACCAATGGATCGTTTAGTATGCGGAGATGTTGGATTTGGAAAAACAGAAGTAGCTATGAGAGCAGCTTTTATTGCATATTGTAATTACAAACAAGTTGTAATTTTAGTACCTACAACTTTATTAGCTCAACAACATTTTAAAAATTTTATTCAAAGATTTAAAGGATATTCTGTTTCTATAGAAACTTTATCAAGATTTAAAACTGTAAAAGAACAAAAAAAAATTTTTAAAAATATTAAAAATGGACGTTTAGATATTATTATTAGTACTCATAAAATATTATTTAATAATATAAAATGGAAAAATTTAGGATTATTAATAATAGATGAAGAGCATAGATTTGGAGTAAATCATAAAGAATACATAAAAAAAAAATTTAATAATGTTGATATATTAACATTAACAGCGACACCTATTCCTCGTACTTTAAATATGTCTCTTTTAGGAATACGAGATTTATCAATTATTAATACTCCTCCAGACAAAAAATTATTAGTAAAAACTTTTGTCAAGAATAAAACAGATAAAATTATAAGAAAAGCAATATTAAAAGAAATAAAAAGAGGAGGTCAAGTATATTATATATATAATAAAGTAAAAAATATTGAACTTAAATTAAATCATTTATGTAAATTAGTTCCAGAAGGAAAATTTAAAATTGGGCATGGGCAAATGAATAAAAATGCTTTAAAAAAAGTTATAAATGATTTTTATAAAAATAAGTTTAATATATTAATTTGTACAACTATTGTTGAAACAGGTTTAGATATACATTTAGCTAATACAATTATTATAGAAAATGCAAATTATTTTGGTTTATCTCAATTACATCAATTAAGAGGAAGAGTAGGTAGATCTTCTCATCAAGCATATGCATGGTTATTAGTATCTGATATAAAAAAAATTTCTAAAAATTCAAAAAAAAGGCTAAAATCAATATCTTCTATTCAAGATTTTAGAGCAGGGTTTTCTTTAGCAAGACATGATTTAGAAATTCGAGGAGTAGGTGAAATTTTAGGAAAAAAACAAAGCGGACATATAAAAAATATAAGTATTCAATTATATATGGAATTATTAAAAAAAGCTGTAAAAAGTTTAAAACAAGGAAATAAAAAATCTATAAAAAATCTATTAAATCAAAATACAGAAATAGAATTAAATATTCCTCATTTTTTTCCAGAAACTTACATATCTGATGTTAATTTAAGATTATCTTTTTATATTAAAATATCTTCTATAAAAAATATTGATAAATTAAAAAAAATGAAATTAAAACTAATTCAATTATTTGGAAAAATACCAAAAGTAGCAAATAATTTAATTTTAATTACAAAAATTAAAATATTATCTAAAAAAATAAAAATAAAAAAATTAAAATTTAATGAATTAGGAGGAATAATAAAATTTTTTTATCCAAATAATATTAATATAAAATGGTTAATTAAATTTTTTAAAAAAAAATATAATGTTTGGAGAATAAAAAAAAATACACTAATTTTTAAAAAATGTTTTAAAACAGATAAAAAAAAAATACAATGGATAATAAAAATTTTATTAAAATTTAATAAAAATTTTAAAATAGAAAAACTTAAAATTATTAATTAATTTTTTTTAGAAGAAAAAATAAAAAAATGAAAAAATACATTATTTATATTTCTATACCAAAAAAATATATTATTGAAGTGTTTAAATTTAATTCTTTAGGTTCAATAAAAAAAATTCAAGAAATTTATACTAATGGAGAAGTTCAACCACTTAAATTATGTTATAAAAAAAAATTATTATATGCAGGGGTTAGAAATGATTCAAGAATCATAACATATAAAATTAATAAAAAAGGATTATTAAAATTATTAAAAGAAACAAAAACAATAGGAGATCCAAATCATATATTTATAGATAAAAATGAAAAATATCTCTTTAATAGTTCCTATGGAGGAAATTCTATTAGTTTTCATTTTTTAAATAAAAAAGGAATTCCTGAAAAATTATTTAAAAATAAAAAAAATATTTTAGGATGTCATTCTTCTGTATTAGATATTAAAAATAATTTTTTATTTTGTTCATCTCTTAAAATGGATAAAATTTTTATATATAGTTTAAAAAAAATAAAAAAAATATTTAAAAAAGAAAAAAATATTTTAAAATGTATAAAAAAAAGCGGACCTCGTCATATTATAATACATCCTAAAAATAAATATTTATATATAATACATGAATTAAATAGTAGTATTTCAATATGGAACATTAAAAAAATTTTTAACGACAATAAAATAAAATGTATTCAAAAGATAGATATTCTAAACATCAAACTAAAAAAAAATTGGGCAGCAGATATTCATTTTACTCCTTGTGGAAATTTTTTATATGCTTCTGAAAGAATATATAATTCAATTACTTTATTTCAAGTAAATTCAAATACCGGTAAAATAAAATTAATTAAAATTTATAAAACAGAAATACAACCAAGAAGTTTTAAAATTGATAACACAGGAAAATATTTAATTATATCTGGTCAAAAATCAAATTCTATTTCTATATATAAAATTAATAAAAAAAACGGTTTTTTAAAAAAAGAAAAAAGTTTTAATACTATGAAAGAACCTTTATGGGTTGAAATACTACAATTAATTTAATAATTTTAAATAAAAATATTTTTTATTTACTTTTTTAAAAAATATTTTATATTAAATTTATTTATAAAAAATTATTTTTATATATTATAAAATATAATTTGAAAATATATTTATTAAAAAATAATTTAAATTATTATATAAAATATAAATATAATATAAATAAAAAAAAAATTAATAAAAATTTTTTTTATTAAATTTATTATTATTTTTAATTAAATTAATATTGTTTAATTATATAAAATTTATATAAAATATTTATTATTTATTAAATTAAAATTTTATTGATAAATTTTAAAAATTTTTTAATAATACATCTTAAATAAATTTTATCTATATACTGGATAAATTTCACATAATTTTAAAATTTCTTTCTTAATACATTTAATTTTATTATAATTATTAAAATTATTTAATAAATTTGAAATCCAATATGCAATTTTTTCAGATTCTAGTTCTTTTATTCCTCTTCGAGTAATAGCTGGTGTACCAAGTCTAATTCCAGAGGTTATAAAAGAACTTTGTAAATCGTTTGGAATAGTATTTTTATTAACTATAATATTTGCTTTATTTAAATAATTTTCTGCATTTTTACCTGTAATTTTTTTATTTGTTAAATCAATAACAAATAAGTGATTATATGTTCCATTAGAAACTAATTTAAAATTTTTTTTTATAAAATATTTTGACATTATTTTAGAATTTTTTAAAATTTGTTTTTGATAATTTTTAAATTTCATACTCATTGCTTCTTTAAAAGCTATTGCTTTAGCTGCTATTACATGCATTAAAGGACCTCCTTGAGAACCAGGAAATACAGATTTATTTAATTTATCATATAACATTTTATTTCTTTCATTAGATAATATTAACCCACCTCTTGGACCAGAGAGAGTTTTGTGAGTAGTTGTAGTAACTACATGTGCATAATTCATTGGGCTAGGATATAATCCAGAAACAATAAGTCCTGCTAAATGAGCGATATCTACTACTAAATATGCATTAATTTCATCAGCAATTTTCCGCATTTTTTTCCAGTTACACATTCCAGAATAAGAAGAAAACCCTCCAATTATCATTTTAGGTAAATATTTTTTTGAAATTTTTTTCATTTCCTTATAATCAATATTTCCATTTTTATCTAATTTATATGTAATAGATCTGTATAATTTTCCTGAAAAATTTACTTTAGATCCATGAGTTAAATGACCACCATCAGATAAATTCATTCCTAAAATAATATCTCCTGGAGTTAATAATGCATTATATACAGCAAAATTTGCTTGTGATCCAGAATGCGGTTGAACATTTGCATAATCTGCTCGAAACAAAAATTTAGCTCGATTTATAGCTAAATTTTCTATTTTATCAACATATTTACATCCTCCGTAATAACGATGATTTGAATATCCTTCAGCATATTTATTAGTTAAAATAGATCCTTGAGCTTTCATAACTGCAAGACTTGCATAATTTTCAGAAGCTATTAAAGTAATAGTATTATTTTGTCTAATTTTTTCTTTATTTAAATACTTCCATAATTTTACATCAGATTTAATATATTTTTTTTTAAAATACATAATAATCCTTAAATTAATAAAATTTTTTAAAAATGCATAGTTTTTAAAAAAATTTTTATAAAAAATTAATTTATTTTTTTTTAAAATAAAATTTTAAATTCTTAATTATTTTATTAAAAGATATTTTTTTAAAAATTTTTGAATTAATATATTTTATTTGAATATTTTTTTTTGTGTTTTTATTATTTAAAATAATAATTACTTTGGATTGAAATTTTTGTGCTCGAATAATTTTTTTTTTTATTGATCCCATGTTAAAATCTTGTAATATATACAATTTATTAAAAAAATTACGAATTTTTTCAGATACTTTAATATAAAAAGTACTTGTTTTATCTAAATTAGAAATAATATAAATATCTACACTTAAAACTGTTTGTTTATATTTTTTTTTATTCATTGTTAATATTAATCTTTCCATTCCAATAGCAAAACCTAAAGCTGGTACAGAAGGACCTCCTAAAGTATTAATTAATGTATCATAACGACCTCCTGCACAAATTGTATTTTGAGAACCTAACTTGTTATTTTTTGTTTTCCATTCAAATACAATATCATTATAATAATCTAAACCACGTATTAATTTTTTATTAATTTTATATGAAATATTTAATTTTTTCATAAATTTACACAAAAAATTAAAATTATTTTTTGAACATTCATCTAAATAATCTAATAATACTGGAGCATTTTTTAATAAAATTTGAGTATTTTTATTTTTACTATCTAAAATTCTTAATGGATTAGTATGTAATCTAAGTTTTGAATTTTCATCTAATTTATTTTTATTTAAAGTTAAAAATTTTATAAAATCAATTTTATAATTTTCTCTTGATTTTAAATTTCCTATTGAATTAATTTCCAAAAAAATTTCTTTATCTATATTTAAATTATTCCAACAACGATTTAATAAAATTATTAATTCTAAATCTATTTCTGGATTTTTTAAACCATATACTTCACAACCAAATTGATAAAATTGTCTAAATCTTCCTTTTTGAGGTCTTTCATAACGAAACATTGGTCCAAAATACCAAAATCTTTGTTTAATATCTTTTATTAAATTATTTTCAATAAATGCTCTAGAACAACTTGCTGTTCCTTCAGGTCTTAAAGTAAGATTTTTTTGATTTCTATCAAAAAAAGTATACATTTCTTTTTCAACAATATCTGTAACATTTCCGATAGATTTATAAAATAACTGCGTTTTTTCTAAAATTGGTAATCTAATTTCAAGATATCCGTAATTTTTAAAAACATTTTTTAAAATATCTTCAGTTATTTTCCAAATTTTTAATTCTTCAGGAAGATAATCTTTCATACCTCTAATAGATTGTATTTTTTTAATAATTTTATTCCTTTATAATATAAATATGTTAAAAATAAAAAATAATATTAAAATTTTTTATATAGATAATATAAATAATTTTTTTATTTATTTTTAAATAAAATTATAATTGTAAAATTTATTACAATTAAAAATAAAAAATTTCAACAAAAAAATTTAAACTATATAAAATAATTTAAATATTAAATTCTTTTGTTTAATAGGAGAAAAAAATGCACCCAATATTAAATATAGCTATTCGTGCAGCACGAAAAGGAGGAAATAATATTATACAAACTTATGATAAAAAAATATTTAATAATTTAGAAAATAAAAAAATATTAATACAAGAAATAAAAAAATCTTATAAAATAATCACATATATTATAAAAAAATCTTATCCAAAACATCATATATTAAATAATTATAATCAGTTTAAATTAAAAAATTCTAAAAATCCAGTTTGGATTATTAATTTAATTCATGGAAAAAAAAATTTTGAAAAAAGATTTCCAAGTTTTTGTATATCAATTTCAATATTTTTTAGGAACATCATAAATATTTCTGTCATATATGATCCATTAAAAAATGAAATATTTACAGCAGTAAAAGGCCATGGAGCACAAGTAAATGGCTATCGAATGAAAAGTTCAAATTCTAATATACTACATAAAAGTTATCTATCTTCTAACATAAATTGTGTTTTTCTAAAAAATGAATTATTTAACTATAAAATTTTAAAAAATTTATTAAATAAAGGAGTAATATTTAGAACAACTAGTTTAATTCCTTTAGATTTATCATATTTATCAGATGGAAGAATAGATTGTATGTTAGAATTTAATTTTAAAATAAAAAATTATTATTCTGGAATATTACATGTAAGAGAATCAGGTGGAATAATTAGTGATTTTAAAGGAGGTTGTAATTATAAAAATAAACTAGCTATTATAGCAAATAATTCTAGATTACTTAAATTGATTATTAATGAAATAAAATTATTTATTTAAATGAAATTTTTTAATAAAATAAAAAAATAATAATTATTTTAAATTTTATAAAATATAATATAAAAATAATTTTTTATAAAAAATATATTTTTATATATTATATTAAATTAAAATAAAATTTTTATAAAAATAAACAATTATTTTTAAAAAATATTAAATATATTTTTATTTCTTATAAATAATTAATTAAAATCAATTAAAAAAAGAAAAAAAAAATGAAATTAAAATTAAATAAAAAAAATATTAAAAAAAATATTCTAATAAAAACTATAGCTATGCCTTATAATACAAATTCTAATGGAGATATATTTGGAGGATGGATTATGTCTCAAATGGATATGGGAGGAGCTATTTTAGCCAAACAAATAACTTTAGGAAGAGTAGTAACAGTTCAAGCAAATATATCTTTTTTACATCCTATTTCTATTGGAGATATTATAAATTGTTATGGAAAATGCATAAAAAAAGGGAATAGTTCAATGCAAATTAAAATAGAAATTTTAGTAAAAAGATTATATTCTAAACCTATTAAAGAAAAATATTTAGCAGCTACAGGTATTTTTGTTTACGTGGCTATTGATGAAAATGGAAAACCAAAAAAAAATTTCTTTACAAAAAAAATATAAAAAATTTAAATTTATTAAATATATAATTTTTTGTTAACTTTAAAAAATAATTTAATTTTTTATATAAAACACAATATTTTAGGTAAGTTTTTTATGAAAAGTATATGTAAAAAAATTCTAAATTTCATTTTATTAATTGTAAAAATAATAAGTTTTTTAAATAAAACATTTTTAAATATATTTTTTTTTTTCATTTTTATTTTTATAATTTATTTATTTAGCGGTGTTAAAACAAAAGAAGACAATGAAGTATCGAATCAAGAAAACGTGTTAAACGTAAATTTAGATGGTTCATTAATAGAATCTTATGATTCTAATGCATTTGTAAATGAAAAATTACCTAATTATGAATCTTATGAAGATTATCATATACAACAAAATTCTTTATTTTTGTTATGTAATAAAATTAAACAAGCTGCAAAAGATAAAAAAATTACATCTATCTTATTAAATTTAAAAAATTTTTATGGAGGTAGTCAACCATCTTTAGAATATTTTGGAAAATGTTTAGAAGAATTTAAAAAATCAGGTAAACCAATTTATGCTGTAGGTAAAAATTTTTCACAATCTCAATATTATCTAGCTAGTTTTTCTGATTTAATTTTCTTACAAAAACATGGTGATATAAATTTTTATGGATTTACTAATAAAACATTTTATTATAAATCAGCATTAGATAAACTTTATATTCATTCTCATGTATTTCGACAAGGAAAATATAAATCAGCGGTAGAACCTATATTAAAAAATAAATCTTCTAAAGAAGTAAAAAAAGAAAATTTAAAAATTCTAAAATTTTTATGGAATGAATATATTAAACAAATTTCTATAAATAGAAAAATTCCAATGAGTAGAATATTTCCTTTAATAAATAAAAGAATTTCTGATTTAGAACAATTAAATGGAGATACAGGAAATTATGCTAAAAAAAATAAATTAGTAGATTATCTTTTATCTAAAAATGATATAAAAAAAATATTAAATGAAAAATTTTTAAAATCTACAAAAAATAAAAAATATGAATTATTAAGTATATATGAATATAAACAAAAAACTGTTGAACCTAAAAAATCTTCTGTTATAGCTATAATTACAAATAATGGATCAATTATAAATGATAAAAAAAATAAATATTCAATAAATCCAATAGATACAATTAATAAAATAAGATTCGCAAAAAAAAATAAATATATTAAATCTTTAATATTTTTTATAAATAGCCCTGGAGGTACATTAGAAGACTCAGAAAAAATACAAAAAGAATTAAATAATTTTAAAAAATCTAAAAAACCATTAATTATATTAATGGGTGGAACAGCTGCTTCCGGAGGTTATTGGATATCTACATCGGGAGATTACATTATATCTAGTCCAACAACTATTACTGGATCAATTGGTATTTTTAATGTATTTTATACATTAGAAAAAACTTTAGATATGATGGGAATTCATTATGATGGAGTTTCTACATCAAGTTTAGATAAAAATAATTTATTTAATGGATTTACACCAGAATTAGATAAATTTATTCAATTTAATATCAATAAAAATTATAATAGATTTGTTAAATTAGTTTCTAAATCTAGAAAAAAAACAATTAAAGAAATTAAAAAAATTGCACAAGGAAAAATTTGGACTGGATATCAAGCTAAAAAATTAGGTTTAGTGGATCAATTAGGAAATTTAAATGATGCAATAAAAAAATCTGCTAATTTAGCACATTTAAAAAAATTTAATATACAATATATATATACAAATAAACAAATAACATTTTCTGAACTTCTTTTTTTTAAAATTAATTATTTTTTACAAAAAATATGTATAAATATGATAGAAAATAATTTTCCTATAAATATTACAAAAAACATAAATTTACTTCAATCAAATAAAGATTTGTTATATATAATTAAAAATCCAGAAAAAAAATATTTATATATGTTTAATAATAAAAATTTTATTCATTAATTCTTATTACTCACAAATTATACAAAAATAATTTTTTAAAATATACAAACTTATTATAATTGTGAGTAATTTATCATTTTTAATTTTTATTATATTAAAATAAATTATTAAATAATTTTTTTTTAAAAAAAATGACCTAATTTTTTTTTTTTTGTATTAACATAAAATTTATTTTTTTTGTTAATTCCAACAATTAAAGATACTCTTTTTTCTATAAAAATCCCTGATTTTCGTAAACTTTTAACTTTTAATGGATTATTAGTTAATAAACGTATTTTTTTTATTTTTAACAATTTAAAAATATCAGAACAAATAGTAAAATCTCTTTCATCAGCTGAAAATCCTAATTTATGATTTGCTTCAACTGTATCAAAACCAATATCTTGTAATGCATATGCCTTTATTTTATTTATTAAACCTATATTTCTTCCTTCTTGTCTATGATAAACTAAAACTCCGCTTCCTTCTTTAGAAATTAATTCCAAAGAAGATTTTAATTGATTACCGCAATCACACCGTAAACTAAATAATGAATCTCCTGTTAAACATTCTGAATGAATTCTTGTCAATACAGACTTTTTAGAATCTATTTTTCCATAAATTAAAGCAATATGGTTTTTTTTTTCTTTTGATAAATTTTTTTCTTCAAAACCTATTATCGAAAAATCTCCCCATTTAGTTGGGAGAATAGATTGAACTACTTTTTTTAATCTCATGAAATCTCTATAATAATTTTAAAATGTATTGTTTTAAATAATTTTTATAAAAAATTAAAAATAAGAAAAATATTATTTTTATTTTAAATAAATAAATTAATTTGATTTAAATATTAAATTAGATCTATAAAAAATAATAAAATTTTTAAAACTATATTATAAATATTACATTAAATTATATTTTTATAGTTATAAAGTTCTTTTTAATTATTAAAAAATTTTCTAAAAATCTAACGCTAAAATAATTATACAATATTTTCCTAAAAAATTTTTTAAATCTATAAAATATATAGAATAACTCTATAAATTAATTTTTTTAAATAATTGTAAAAATAAAAAATCTATTTTTTAAAAAAATTATGCTATTTTTTTAATATTTTCTAATTAAATTTTTAAATTATAATAAAAACTAAAAATTTATTTTTTTTTAATAAAATAAAAAAAATATCTTTTTATTATTTTAAAATTTATAAAAAAATTAACATTATGTTAAAAAAATTAACTATTATAAATTTTTAAATCTATAAATTTTTTTAATTAAAAAAACAATCTTTAAAAAAATAAAAAATTTTTTATATTCTTTATCTATATAATTCATATAATTTTTTGTATACAATTTATAAATTTTGTGTATTTTAATTTAATTAAATAATAATTTTTTAAATTTTTATATAAAATTATTAAATATTAATATAAAATTTAAAATTTTTATATAACTAAAAAATTTTAAAAATTTTTTTTATATTGATCATAAGCATGATATGAAGATCGAACTAAAGGACCACAAAAAACATGCTTAAATCCTATTAAAAATGCTTTTTCTTTAATTGTGCTAAACTCTTCCATAGTTAAATATTTTTTTACAGGCAAATGCGTGTTACTTGGTTGTAAATATTGCCCTATAGTTAACATAGATACTCCATTCCTGTAAAGATCTTTTAAAACTTGAAATATTTCATTTTTTTTTTCTCCTAAACCAACCATTAAACCAGATTTTGTAGGAATTTTAGGAAATTGTTTATGAAAAATTTTTAATAAATGTAAAGATTTTTTATAATTAGCTCCTGGACGAATAATATTATATAATCTAGGAACTGTTTCTATATTATGATTAAAAATGTCCGGTAAATTTTTTTTTATTAATTTTAAAGCTATATCTTCTTTTTTTCTAAAATCAGGTACCAATATTTCTATTTTAATATTTTTTATTTTTCTTATTTCATATATACATTTAACAAATTGAGACATTCCTCCATCTTTTAAATCATCGCGATTTACAGAAGTTAAAACCACATATTTTAAACCCATATATAAAATTACTTGTGCTAATTTTTTTGGTTCATTTAAATCAACATTATTAGGCCTTCCTTTTTTTACTCCACAAAAAGGACATTTACGTGTACAAATAAATCCAAGTATTAAAAAAGTTGCTGTACCTTTATTAAAACATTCTATCAAATTAGGACATTTAGCTTCTTCACATACTGTATTTAAGTTATTTTTACGTAAGATTTGTGTAATTTTTTTTACTTTTATAGAATTTATAGGAAGTTTTATTTTTATCCAATCAGGTTTTTTTAACATTTAAAAATCTCAATTAAATTTAAAAAAAAATAACATTATTAAATTAAAGAAGTTAGTATATTTTTTAATATTATATAAATTAATTTAATTTTTTTATTTTATTAAAATATTAATAAAAATTATTAATTTAAACCAATTTTATTTAAAATATTATAAGATGATTTATAAATTTTTTTATATTTAAATATTTTTACAAACATTTGTATAAATTTTTTTCTAAAAATTTTCATAGTAATACCTGGAATAATTTCTATTAAATTAATCATTTTTATTAATTTATTTCCACAAGGATATATATAATTATACGGAATTAAATTAGTATTAATATTATATGATATTCCATATAAAGAACAATTATTTTTAATTCTAAAACCAACAGAACAAAATTTCTTTTTATTAATATAAATTCCAGGAGATTTTGGAATTCTATAAGATTTAATTGAAAAAAATTTTAATGTATTTATTACTGATTGTTCTATATAAAATAAAAATTTTTTAATATGAATTCTAATTAATTTCAAATTAATTAAAATATATACTAATTGTTGACCAGGTCCATGATACGTTATTTTTCCTCCTCTATCACAAGTTTCAATTGGAATATTTTTGATTTCTTTTAAAATATTTTTATTTTTTTCTAAAACTCCTTGAGTAAAAATTGAATAATGTTCAGTAAACCATAATTCATCAATAGTATATAAAGATCTTGAATCTGTAAATTCATGCATAGCGCTAGAAATAATATTATAATGCGTTCTTCCTAAATTTCTTATATATATTTTTTTCATAATTTTCTATTATTTTGAAAAAATTATTAAATTTATATTTTATAAAATAGTTTTTATTCCAGAAACAATAAATTCAACTCCTAAAGCCATTAATAATAATCCCATTATTTTTGTAGTTATTTCAATTCCCATTTTTCCTAAAATAAAAACAAAAAACGGAGCTATTTTAAATGTTAAATAACAAAAACAAAAAAAAATAAAAATTACAAAAATACAAATTACAATATTTAAAAAACCAGGATTATTTGCATTCCATAATATTGTAGAACTAATAGTTCCAGGACCAGCTATTAATGGCATAGATAATGGTATTACTGCAATATTCTTCTGAAAATTTTTTTTTTTTTTATTAAAATTACATTTTTTTTTCATCATAGACATTGCTGTAATTAAAATTAAAATTCCACCAGCAATACGAAAAGATGAAATTGAAATTTTAAAAAAATTTAAAAGACTATGACCTAATAATAAAGAAACACATAAAATTATAAAAGCAGAAAAATTTGCAATAATATTAATTTGATTTTTTTCTTTATTAGAAAATCCATTTGTCATACTTGTAAAAATTGGTATCATTCCAATAGGATTCACTAAGACAAATAAAGTAATAAAAAAATTTAAATAAATTAAATAATTGAAATTAAATATATTCATATATTCCTCATATAAGTTAAAAAAATTTAATAATAAAAATAAAATAATAATTCAGAATTTTATGAGTAATTATTTCGTAATTTTTTATATAATAAAAATATTAAATAAATAAAAAATTTAATAAAAAAATTTTATATATTTTTTAAATTAAATTATTTTAATAAAAAAACAGGTTTTGCTATAATATTTCTTGTATTTATTCTAATATCTACTAAAGTAACTTTGATAATTTCAGAAATTTTACAACAAATCTTATCTTTAATAAATATTACTCCATCTTCTGTATTAAATTTTAATTCTGAACGAATATTATGAATAAATGAATTTGGAATAAAAATATTTGCTCCATTTTCTAATAATTTTGCTCGAATACCGCCTTTAGATATTTCAAAAATTTCTGCATTAAATATTTTATTATTAAAATTTCTTTCTTTAAAATATTTTATATATAAAAAATCTTCAATTTCTCTTTCTGATAATCTATGTTTTCTTTTTTGATCAGAAATAGTTTGAAGTATTTTTTTTTTTAAAATAATAGGTTTTTTATTAAAAATCATGGATTTTAAAAATCTATGATTAATCAAATCTCCATATTTTCTAATAGGAGAAGTCCATGTAGCGTATTTTGAAAAACCTAAAGAATAATGAGGATTTGGTTTAAAACTTATTTCACTAAACGATTGAAATCTTCTAATTCTATTTTTTAAATATTTGTATTTATTATTTGTTAAAATTTTATAAAGTTCACAAAATCCTTTTAAAGTAGTTATTTTCTCTGGTGTAAAAAAAATATTTTCTTTAGCTAATAATGATGAAATTTGAGTAGCACTAGATAAATCAAATCCTGAATGAACATTATATAATCCAAAATCTTTTTTTTTGCATAAAAAATTTGCAGCAGCAAAATTTGCAGATATCATACACTCTTCAACTATTCGATGCGCTATTCTTCTTTTTTCAACAGATATATTTAAAATATCTCCATTTTTAGATAAATGAAATTTATATTCAGGTCTTTCTGGAAAAATTAATGAATTTTTTTTTCTCCATTTTATACGAGACATACAAAAATTATGTAATTCTAAAATTTGTTTTTCAATAATTTTAGTAGAAGGTTTCCAAGTACCTTTTTTTTTTAACCAATTTGAAATATTTTTATAAGAAAGTTTTTCTTTAGATTTAATAGATGCTAAAAAAAAATTACTAGAATCTTGTTGTATTTCTCCATTTTTTAAAATAATCATAGTGCAAGCAAGAACAAAACGTTCTTTATGTGGTTTTAAAGAACATAAATCTTCAGATAATTCTCTAGGTAACATAGGAACATTTAATCCTGGTAAATAATTTGTAAATCCTCTTTTAAAGGCAATCTTATCTAATCTATTATTATATTCTATATAAGATGTAACATCTGATATAGCTACTGTTAGTTCAAAATATTTTTTATCTATTTTTTTTATAAATAATGCATCATCAATATCTTTAGTATTGTTACTATCTATAGTAATAAAAGGTAAATGAGTTAAATCTATTCTTTTCGTTATATCTTTTAAAAGAAGATCTTTTTTTGCAGAAAATTTTGGTTCAGAACGTTTCAAATTATATTTTGATAATGTAATCCACCATTGTTTAAATGGATCTTCTTTTTTAGAAACAAATTTTATTATTTCAGCATGAAATAAATTATTATCTCTTAATTTATGTTTAGTTAAATTAGCAATAAACCAATCTCCAGATTCAAATAATTTTTTTTCTTTAATTAAAAAAGAACATGGAATACATTCTTTTAAAAAAGGATAATCTGGAATAATAAAACATTGTTTATTAATTTTTTTTAAACAACCAACAAAAATATTTAAATAAGATTCAATAAGTTTTTCAGGAATAACTATTTCTCTATTTTTAGAAAAACCTATTCGAGCAATAATTTTATCACCATGTAAAACTTTTTTAATTTTTTTTGGAGGGATAAAATAACTAGTTTTCGAATTAATTTCTAAAAAACCAAAACCTTTTTCGGATTTTTTTACAATTCCTTCAACTCTTGGTGTATTTATTTTAAATTTTTTTTTTAATTTCAACAAAACTTTATTATTTTCAAACATAATTATTATACCTAAAATATTATATTAAAATATTTTTAATTTGTATAAATAATAAAAATTTCTAAAAAAATATATTTATAAAAACTTCAATATTTTAAATATTAAATATATAAAATTAATATTACTATGATTTTAATAAAAGACCAAACAAAATTATTTAATATTAAATATAATATACTTTATCTTTATAAAATAATTTTTTTAAAAATTGTTAATATACTCCTACAATATTAAATCCTCCATCTACATATATTGTTTGACCGGTAATTCCAGAAGACAAATTACTAATTAAAAATGCAGCTACATTCCCTATTTCATTAATAGAAATATTACGTTTAATAGGTGATTTTATTTTATTTAAAAATAACAATTTTTTAAAATTGTTAATTCCATAAGAAGATACAGTTTTAATAGGTCCAGAAGAAATAGCATTAACTCTAATTTTTGGCCCTAAATCACATGCCATATATCTTACATTTGATTCTAAAGAAGCTTTTACTGAACCCATTAAATTATAATTTGAAATACATCTTTGAGAACCTAAATAAGATATTGTTAATAAAGAAGAATTTTTATTTAATAAAGAATAACAATGTTTTGCTAAAGATATAAAACTATATGAACCAATTTCATGTGATTTTAAAAAAGAATTTTTTGTAATTGAATTCATATAATTTCTTTTTAAATGTTTTTTATTTAAATATGCTATAGAATGAACTATACCATCAAAATTTTTCCATTTATTTTTTAATTTTAAAAATAAATTTTTAATATTTTTATCTTTTTTTAAATTACAACGAAAAAAAATTTTTGAATTAAACTTTTTTGCTATAACTTTTATTTTTTCTTTTAATTTATGATTTTTATAAGTAAACGCTAAATTAGCTCCTTGAATATACATAGATTTTGCAATTCCATAAGCAATAGATGATTTATTATAAATTCCAACAATTAAAATTTTTTTTTTATATAAAAATCCCATTTATTTTCCTTTTAAAAAAAATAAAACAAAAAATAATAATATTAATTATTTTAAAAATTATTTTAATATTTATATAATTTAATTTTTTTAGATAAATTAATAGCATCTCCAACATAATTAAATGGAGTTAAATTATATAATTTATTTTTTTCTGATATTGGAATATTTAAAGTTTCAATAAAATTTTTTATAATTTTAGATGTAATTTTTTTACCTCTAAATAAATTTTTAACTTTTTCATATGAATTTTTTATACTATTTTTTCTCATTATAGTTTGTAAAGGTTCTAATAAAATTTCCCAGTTTTTTTGTAAGTCTTTAGATATAAATTTTTTATTAATATCTATTTTTTTTAATCCTAATAAAATATAATGATAACTAATAATAGAGTATGAAATTATACTTCCTAAATTTCTTAAAACAGTAGAATCACTTAAATCTCTTTGCCATCGAGAAATAGGTAATTTTGATGAAATATGATTTATTAATGCATTAGAAATTCCTAAATTTCCTTCAGAATTTTCAAAATATATAGGATTTATTTTATGTGGCATAGTAGAAGATCCTGTATCACTTAAATTTATTTTTTGTGTAAAATAATTTAAAGAAATATAACTCCATATATCTCTACTAAAATCTATTAAAATCGTATTAAACCGAAAAATACAAGAAAAAAATTCTGATATATAATCATGTGGTTCTATTTGAGTTGTATAAGGATTCCAAGATATATTTAAAGATTGAATAAAATTTTTGTTAATCATTCTCCAATTTATATTTGGATATGCTATTACATGAGCATTATAATTTCCTACTGCTCCATTAAATTTTCCTAAAATTTTAATATTTTTTAATTGTCTAAATTGTCTTTTTAATCTATAAGAAAAATTTGAAATTTCTTTTCCCATTGTAGTAGGAGATGCTGGTTGTCCATGAGTTCTTGAAAGAATTACATGTTTTTTATATTTTGTTGATAAAAAATCCATTTTCTTAATTATTTTATTCCAATATTTAAAAATATGATTTTTTTTTGCATCTTTTAACATTAATGCATACGCGACATTATTAATATCATCAGAAGTACATCCAAAATGTATAAATTCTATAATATTTTTTTTACAATGAATTTTTTTTAACTTTTTTTCTAAAAAAAAAATAATAGCTTTTAAATCATGATTTGTTGTTTTTTCAATATTTTTTATTTTTAAAGCATCTTTTAAATTAAAAGAAACAATAATATTTTTTAAATAATTTTTTATAAAATTTGATAATGGAGAAAGTTCTTTAATTTCAGTAATATTAGATAAATAAATTAACCAATAAATTTCTACAAACAATCTATATTTAATAAAACCATATTCACTAAATATATTTTTTAGTTTTTTATTTATTTTTTCATAACGCCCATCTAATGGAGAAATAGCATTTAAACAAAAAAATTTCATATATTTCCTTTTTTTTAATATAAAAAATGATAAAAAATTAATTTAATATTTTTTTTTAAATGGTATTCTTTTTCGAATAATTCCTCCACCCAAACAAATATTTTTTAAATAAAAAACAGCAGATTGACCAGGAGTAACTGAAGAAATTGGAGAAGAAAAAATAACTTTAACTTCATTATTACCTTCTTCTACAATACAAAAATTTTCAATTTGAGAATATCTAGTTTTAATTTTGCATCGTAAAGGAAAATTTATTATAACATTATTAATCCAATTTATATTATTAGCAAATAATCCTATTGATAATAAATGAGAATTATTTAATCCTTGTCCTACAATTAAAATATTTTCAATTATCTTTTTTTCTATTACATACCATGGATCATTATTATAATTTTTTAATCCACCTATATTTAATCCTTTTCTTTGTCCTAATGTATAATTAAACAAACCAGTATGACTTCCTATAATTTCATTTTTTACAGTCATAATAGGACCTGGATTTTCAGGAAAATATCTATTTAAAAAATTTTTATAAAATTTAGGTTGAATAAAACAAATTCCTGTAGAATCTTTTTTTTTATAAACCTTTAATCCTATTTTTTTTGCAATAGATCGTACTTTAATTTTTTTTAAATTTCCTAAAGGAAATAATATTTTTTTTAATTGATATTGTTTTAAAGTATATAAAAAATAACTTTGATCTTTTTTTTTATCAATTCCTTTTAATAAAAAATATGATTTGTCTTTAAAAAGATTTATAGCATAATGCCCTGTAGAAATATAATCTGCTTTTAAATGCTCAATAGAAAATTTTAAAAACATTTTAAATTTAATTTCTTTATTACATAATATATCTGGATTAGGAGTTCTGCCTTTTTTATGTTCTGATAAAAAATTTTTAAAAACAAAATTCCAATATTCTAAAGAAAAATTTACAGTATGAAGAAATATATTTAAAGATTTACAAACTTCTTTAACATCTCTTAAATCTTGTTTAGAATTACAATGATTTAAATTATCTTCTTCTTCCCAATTTTTCATAAATAAACCTTCAACATAATATTTATTTTTTAATAACCATGCAGTAACAGATGAATCTACACCTCCAGACATTGCAACAATAACTTTTTTTTTTTTAAACATATATTTTACTCTCTTTAAAAATTCTAAAAAATTATAAAAAACCTAATTTTTTATTATAATAATGAATTATAATATAATAATTCATAAATATTTTTAAAAATAATTTTTAAATATAAAATAAAATTTTTATAAAAATATTATAATATACATAAAATATTTTTAATTAAACAATTTTTAAAATTACTATAAAAAAATATTTTTTAAATAAAAAAATAAAAATATATTTTATATAATCAATATAAAATTTTAAATGGCATATTAATTTAATGAAAAAAATAAGAAATTTTTCAATAATTGCACATATCGATCATGGAAAATCTACTTTATCTGATAGATTAATTCAAATTTGTGGAAATCTAACAGAAAGAGAAATATCTTCTTGTATGTTAGACACTATGGACATAGAAAAAGAACGAGGAATTACAATAAAAGCGCAAACAGTGACAGTAAAATATACATCTAAAAATAAAAAAAAATATTATTTAAACTTTATTGATACTCCTGGTCATGTTAATTTTTCTTATGAAGTAGAACGATCTCTTGCAGCATGCGAAGGAGCTTTACTTGTTATTGATGCAACACAAGGAATAGAAGCTCAAACGCTTACTAATTGTTATACAGCTATTGATATGAATATAAAAATTATTCCTGTTATCAATAAAATAGATTTACCTCACGCTGATACTAATAGAGTACTTAAAGATATAGAAGATATTATTGGAATTTCATCTAAAAATTCTATACTTTGCTCTGCAAAAACAGGACTTGGAATAAATTCGTTATTAGAAAGAATTATCGAAAAAATTCCTTCCCCAAAAGGATCAAAAAAAAATCCTCTTCAAGCAATTATTATTGATTCATGGTTTGACAATTATTTAGGAGTAGTATCTTTAATTAGAATAAAAAATGGATTCTTAGTCAAAGGATCAGAAATAAGAATTATGAGCACGAAAAAAAAATATAAAGTTGAAAAACTTGGAATTTTTACTCCTAAACAAATTTCCTTAAAAAAATTAAATTGCGGAGAAGTTGGATGGATTATATGTGGAATTAAAAACATATCAGCTGCTTCTGTAGGAGATACGCTAACTTCTGAAAAAAATCCTTGCTCTAAACCACTTCCCGGATTTAAAAAAATAAAACCTCAAATATATGCTGGATTATATACAATTAATTCTAATGAATATGAAAATTTTCGTGACGCTTTAGGAAAATTAAGTTTAAATGACTCATCACTATTTTATGAACCAGAAAATTCAAAAGCTCTTGGTTTTGGATTTAAATGTGGATTTCTTGGTCTTTTACATATGGAAATCATTCAAGAAAGATTAGAAAGAGAATATGGACTTAATTTAATTTCTACTCCACCTACTGTAACGTATGAAATACAAATGCTTAAAAAAAATAAAATTTTATATATAAATGCTCCAAATCAAATTCCATCTAAAGAAAAATATAAAGAAATTAGAGAACCAATTGCAGAATGTATTATTTTATTACCTCCTAAATATATTGGAAATATTATTTCTTTATGTGTTAAAAAAAGAGGTATTCAAAAAAAAATGATATATCACTCACATCAAATTTCATTAACTTATCATATTCCAATGTCTGAAATAGTTTTAAATTTTTTTGATCAAATAAAATCAGTTTCTAGTGGATATGCTTCTTTAGAATATAAATTTAAATATTTTAAAAAATCTAATTTAACTTGTTTAAACATTTTAATTAATTCTATAAAAATAGATGCTTTATCTTTTATAATACATGAAAGTTTGTCTATAAAAAAAGGTAGAGAAATTGTAGAAAAAATGAAAAAAATGATACCTAGACAACAATTTGATATTTCGATTCAAGCATCTGTAAAAAATAACATTGTCGCTCGAGCTACTATTAAACAATTAAGAAAAAATGTTTTAGCTAAATGCTATGGTGGAGATATTTCTAGAAAAAAAAAATTATTAAAAAAACAAAAATTAGGTAAAAAAAGAATGAAAAGAATAGGAAATATTGATTTACCAAAAGAAGCATTTTTTTCTATTCTAGATATTAATAAAAATTAATTATAAGGTGCAAGAATGTCTAATTTATTTTCAACATTTATATTATTTTTTATAGTAATAACAGGTATAGTATGGTTTTTAGAAAAAATTCAAAATTTGTATTATATGTATAAATTTAAAAAAGAAAAAAATAAAAAATATAAAAAAAAAAAAAAATATTTCTTAAGTTCTTTTTTTCCTATTTTAATTACTGTATTTTTATTTAGATCTTTTTTATTTGAACCATTTAAAATACCTTCTAGCTCTATGATGCCAACACTATTAATAGGAGATTTTATTATGGTTAAAAAATTTGCTTATAATATAAGAAATCCAATTAATAATAAATTAATATATAAAATTAATGATGCAAAAAGAGGAGATGTTGTAGTTTTTCAATATCCACAAAACAAAAATTTTAATTATATAAAAAGAATCATAGGAATTCCTGGAGATATTATTACATACAATGAATTTACAAAAACTATTTCTATTCAAAATAAATATACAACTATTTATAATAATTTAAATTTAATAAAATATAATAGAATATTAAATCTAAATAAAAATAAAATTCATATATTAGATTTAAAAAATATTAAAATTATAGAAGAGATTATTCAAGATAAAAGTCATAAAATATTTATTAATGATGAATTTATAGATCAAAAAAAATATTATTATAAACAAAAAAACTTTGATTATGGAACTTGGTATATTCCTAAAGGATATTATTTTGTAATGGGAGATAATAGAGATAATAGTTCTGATAGTAGATATTGGGGTTTAGTTCCTGAAAAAAATTTAATAGGAAAAGCTACTTTTATTTGGTTTAGTTTAGAAAAAAATATAAATACATGGATAACTGGAGTTAGATTTAAAAGACTAGGACATAATATTAATTAAACAAATGTTTTTATTATATAAATATATATAATTATAAATATTTAAAAAATAATTTTAAAAAAATTGGTAAACCATGGATTATACTGAAACAAAAAAAATTCAAAAAATATTAGGATATGTTTATAATAAAAAAGAATTATTAAAACAAGCATTAACACATAGAAGTTTTAGTGTTCATCACAATGAAAGATTAGAATTTTTAGGAGATTCTATTTTAAGCTTTATAATCGCAAATGCTTTATACAGATTTTTTCCTTATGTAAACGAAGGAGATATGAGTCGTATGAGAGCAACATTAGTGCGTGGAAATACTCTAGCTAAAATTGCTTATGAATTTGATTTAGGAGAATATTTAAAATTAGGACAAGGAGAATTAAAAAGCGGAGGTTTTAGAAGAGAATCAATATTAGCTAATACTGTAGAAGCAATTATTGGAAGTATATTTTTAGATAGCAATATTGAAACAATAGAAAAATTAATATTAAAATGGTATAAAAAAAGATTACAAAAAATTAGCCCTGGAGATACTCAAAAAGATTCTAAAACAAGACTTCAAGAATATTTACAATCAAAACATTTGCCTTTACCAAATTATACAGTAGTACAAGTATATGGAGAAGCTCATAATCAATTATTTACTATTAAATGTGATATTTTAAATATTTCTGATAACTTAATTGGAATTGGATCAAGTCGCAGAAAAGCAGAACAAAATTCTGCACAATATGCCTTAATAAAATTAGGAATAGAGTGAATATAAAAAAAAAATACTGTGGAAGAATTTTAATTATTGGAAATCAAAATTCTGGAAAATCAACTTTATTAAATAAAATAATTAAACAAAAAATATCAATTACATCAAATAAAAAAAATACAACTAAAAAAAATATCATTGGAATTAAAACTAAAAAAAATTATCAATATATCTACATTGATACTCCAGGATTTAATATAAAAAATAAAATTTCTGAAAATTATATAAAAAAAACAATAAATTTTCAAAATTATATTTTTAAAAATTTAAAAATTATTATTTTAATTATCGAGAAAACAATTTGGAACAAACAAAATAATAATTTAATAAAATTTTTTCAAAAAAAAAAAATTCCTATTTTAATTGTTTTAAATAAAATTGATAAAATTAAAAAAAAATATAAAATTTTACCTTTAATAAAATATATATATAAAAAATTTAATATTAATAAAATTATTCCTATATCTGCTAAAACTGGAGAAAATGTTGATACTTTAGAAAAAATAATTAAAAAAAATCTTCCTAAATCAAAACATGAATTTAATAAAAATAAAAAAAATAATTTATCTTTAAAATATATTATTACTGAATGCATACGAGAAAAAATAATGAGATATTTTGGAGATGAATTACCGTATATTAATAAAATAAAAATTGAAAAAATTAAAAAAAATCTTAAAAAAGAAAAAATAATTCATGTATTTATTTTTGTAAAAAATTATAGGCAAAAAAAAATATTTATTGGAAAAAGTGGAAAAAAAATAAAATTATGTAGTATAATTTCACGACAAGATTTAGAAAAAATTTTAAACCAAAAAATACATCTTTTCTTGTGGATAAAAACAATAAAATAAAAAAAAAATAATAAAAATGAAAATTATTGGTATTGGAATAGATATATTAAAAATATCTCGAATAAAAAAAATTATAAAAATTTTTAAAAAAAAATTTTTAAAAAGAATTTTATCTAAAAAAGAAAGAAAACTTTATAAAACTAATTCTAGAAAAATAAATTTTTTAGCAAAAAGATTTGTTATTAAAGAAGCATTATCTAAAGCTATGGGATATGGAATGAGTCATGGAATTTCGTTTAATAATATAGAAATATATAATAATAAAATGAATAAACCTAAAATACGTTATCTAAAAAATTCTATATTAAAAAAAAAATATTTAAAAATTACCAAATCACATGTAAGTTTTACAGATGAAAAAAAATATGCTCAAGCAATTGTTGTATTAGAATAATTTAAAACAATTTATTTTCTTTTGTTAAAAAAAAATTTATTTAATAAATTAGAACATTCTTTTTTTAAAACATTATTTACTACTTTTATTTTAAATTTTTTTGAATTTAAAATATATTTATTTTTATAAAGAATATTTGTTACATTTTTTTTTTTAGTTCCAATAATTAAATTTTTAATTCTACTATTTAAAATAGCTCCTAAACACATTATACAAGGTTCTAAAGTAACATAAAGAGATGCATCTAATAATCTATAATTTCTTATAAATTTACCTGATTTCCTAAGCGTAATTATTTCTGAATGACCTGTTGGATCATTATTTGAAATAGAATTATTCCATCCAAAACCAATAATTTTATTTGATTTAACTAATAATGAACCTACAGGAACTTCTCCTTTTAAAAAAGCTACTTTTGCAAAAAGTAAAGCAAATTTCATCCAATATTTATTATTTTTTTTATGTTTAATCATTTTATTTTTTTAACATTTAAAAGAAATTATTTTTTTTAAAAACTTTAAATTTTAAATCTTTTAGAAACTCTAGAAAGTTCTCTTTTTAAAATTTTATTTTTTTTATCTTGCCTTTTATCATATAAATTTTTTCCTATAGCTAGTCCAATATTAATCTTACATAAAGAACGTTTCCAAAATACCGAAATAGGAATAACAGTATATTTATATTTTTTTATTTCCTGTGAAATAAAATCAATTTCTTTTCTTAAAAGAAGAAGTTTTCTATTTCTATTAGATTCATTAGAAAAATTAATTAAACTTGTAGTTTTTAAAGGTTGTATATTGCAATTAAATAAATATAACTCACATGAACGAGAAATAATATGACTATGACTAATATTTATTTTTCCTTGACGTATAGATTTTACTTCCCATCCATGTAAAACTATTCCTGCTGTAAAATATTTCTTAATAAAAAAATTAAATTTTGATTTTTTATTTACAGTTACAATTTTTTTTTTTTTAATTTTTTTTAACATAATATTAATTTTTTATATAATGTATATATATTAGAAAATTTATTAAAAGTCTTGATTTTATTTTATTATCAAGACTTATAAAAAATATTTTTATAAAACTTTTAAAAAAATTATTAAATTTTAGAAACAGATACCATAGCTGCTCTTAATACACGATCATTTAATAAATATCCTTTTTGAATAATTTCTACAACATGATTTTTTTTTATAGTTTTTGAATTTTTTAAAAAAATAGCCTGATGTATTAATGGATTAAATAAAACATTAATTTTATTAATTATTTTTACATTATAAGTTAATAACACTTTAATAAAATAATTTTTTAAAAAATTTAATTTTTTACAAATTTTTTCATATTTTTTTTTCTTATTATTAATTGAAGAAATAGCCATTTCTAAACTATCAAGTATTGGTAAAACAGAAAAAATGTTTTTTTCTAAACAAAATTTATAACATAATTCTATTTTTTTACTACATCGATTTTGTATTTTTTTAATATTTTTTTTGTTTTTTAATTTTAAAGAAATTATTTTTTTTTTTAATTCATCATTTTTTTTTTTTAAAGAAATTATTTTTTTTTTATTTTTTTCTAAAAATTTTTCACTAAAATTTTCTTTATCTTTTATAATCATATAATTTCCTTATTTTAAAATATTTAAAAAAACAACTTTTTATTTTTAAAATTTATAATTTAAGATTTATTTTTAAAAATCTGAAACAATAGGAGGATTATATGAAAAAAACATATCCCAAGGTTGTTCAATCCAAGTATCTTGAGGAATGTTTACCATATAGTCATCTACTAAATTACAACCTAAAGGTTTAGCAAAAATAGTAACAAAATATGCTTTAGGATACATTTTTCTAACTATTTTTATTGTTCTACCTGTATCAACTAAATCATCTACTATTAAAATGTTTTTTCCTGTATTATTAACTTTTTTTATAATTTTTAATTTTCTTAAAAACATATTGTCATAACTAGAGATACAAATAGTATCAACATAACGAATTCCTAATTCACGAGATAAAATAGCACAAGGAACTAAACCTCCACGACTAATTGCAAATATACCTTTCCATTTTTTTTTGAAATTTACTTTCAAAGCTAAATTTTTAGAATGAATTTGTAACATATCCCAAGTAACAATGTATTTTTTTTTCATAAAAATTTTTAAAATAATACCTATAAAAATAAATTTTATTATAAATAATATTACTATTTTTTTAAAAAGATTAATATATTAAATGTATTTTTTTAAAATTAAGAAATAATTTAAATTTTTTTTATATAAAAAATTTTAAAAAAAATAAAAAATTATATTTAACAAAATTTATTAATTTATTTTTTTAATTAAAATATAAAAAATAAAATTTATCGGTGCGGACGGGACTTGAACCCGTGACCTCCGGCGTGACAGGCCGATATTCTAACCATCTGAACTACCGCACCAAATTTTTAAAAAAAATTTATTTAATAATTATACTATATTTTTATAAAAAAACAATATTTTATTAATTTTTTATATTTTTCCATAAACATTGATTATTTTTTATCATAAAATTTAAATATTTTTTATGAATTAAATTTTCTTTAACTGTAGCTTTTTTTATACATATTTTTTTTTTATTTGTATATTTTTTATTTTTTTTAAAAATTTTATTATTTTCTTTATTCATAAAAAAAAAAGATTGTTGCTTAGAAGTCATTAATAAATATACTTTTGCTAATAATTTTGCATCTAATATCGCACTATGAAGTTTTCTTTGATAATTTAATTTATAACGCTTACATAAAGCTTCTAAATTATTTTTTCTTCCAGGAAAAATTTTTCTAGATAATTTTAAAGTATCTAATACTGTACAATAATTTAATATATTTTTAACATTTTTATTTAACATTTGAAATTCATAATTTATAAATCCTAAATCAAATTTAGCATTATGAATAATTAATTCTGAATTTTTTATATAATTTAAAAAATTTTTATAAATTTCAGAAAAATTTGGTTTATTTAATAAAAAATTATTAGAAATTCCATGAATTTTATATGCTTCTTTATCTATTAATCGATTTGGATTAAGATATATGTGAAAATAATTTTTTGTTATTTTACGATTAATAATTTCAACTGCTCCAATTTCTATAATACGATGATTTAAATATACAACACCTTCTTTATTAATTCCAGTTGTCTCTGTATCAAGAACAATTTTTCGTAAAAATTTTTTATTCATATTAATTATTTATAAGAGAGTAAACATGAAAGATAAAATAAAAAAAAAAGTTTTAATTTTTACTGACGGATCTTGCTTAGGAAATCCAGGTCCAGGAGGATTTTGTACAATAATAAAATATAAAAACCATAAAAAAATACTTAGTTCTGGTTTTTTTTTAACAACAAATAATAGAATGGAACTTATGAGTGTTATAATTGGTATAGAAAAAATTAAAATTCCTTCTAAAATTTTAATATGTACTGATAGTAAATATGTAAAATATGGTTTTACAAAATGGATGAATTCATGGAAAAAAAATGGATGGATAAAAAAAAATAAAAAAAAAGTAAAGAATATAGATCTTTGGATTAGACTAAAAAATTCTATTAAAAAACAAAAAACTATAAATTGGGTTTGGATTAAAAGTCATTCAGGACAATTAGAAAATGAGTTATGTGATATTACAGCAAAAAAATCAGCTAAAAATCCCACTAAAAATGATATAGGATATATAAAATAAAATTTAATATAAAACTTCTAAAAAAATATTAAAAAAAAAAGGATAAAATAATGATTAATATTAATGGAATAAAAATATTAAACGATAATATTGTATGGATTATTTCAAAAAAAAAAAAATGTATTATAATTGATCCAGGATTGGCTGATCCAATTATAAAAAAGTTAGAAAAGTATCGTTTAAAACCAATTATTATTTTTATAACACATTTACATTATGATCATGTTAATGGAATACTTAAATTATTACAATATTATCCAAAAATTAAAATTTTTACTCCAAAAAAAATAAAATTAATAAAAAAAAAACAATATGTAATTAAAAAAAAACAAAAATTAATTATTTTTAATAAAATTTTTAAAATATTTTTAACTCCCGGACATACAAAATTAGATATATCATATTATTTTTATCCATATCTTTTTTGCGGAGATATTATGTTTTCTGGAGGATGTGGAAAAACTATTGATGGATGTTCAAAAAATCTTTATTATTCTTTTAAAAAAATTATGAAATTACCTCAAGAAACTATTTTATTTAATTCACATGAGTATACATTTTTTAATTTAAGATTTTCTTATTTATTTTTTAAACAAGATTGGAAAATAAATGAATATTTTGAATTTATTAAAAATAACCCAAAACAATTAAAAAATTTTAGTAATCTAAAATTTGAAAAAAGAATTAATGTTTTTTTAAAAATAAAAAAAAATAATATTAAAAATATTATTAATTATTGGTATAATTCAAAAAATGAAATTGATTATTTTTGTAATTTAAGAAAAATTAAAGATCAATTTTAATTGGAGCTAAGCGGGATCGAACCGCTGACCTCCTGCGTGCAAAGCAGGCGCTCTCCCAGCTGAGCTATAGCCCCATTATTTTAAAAAATAAAAATAAATATTATTTTAAAACATTTTTATTTAAATTATATATTTAAAATTTAGATAAAGGTGTTTAATAGGCCTGAGTGGACTTGAACCACCGACCTCACCCTTATCAGGGGTGTGCTCTAACCAACTGAGCTACAAGCCTTTGTTAAAGCTTTAATATCAGATAATCTGTGTGGGCACTTTATAATTTATAAAGTGACTTTTAAGGAGGTGATCCAACCGCAGGTTCCCCTACGGTTACCTTGTTACGACTTCACCCCAGTCATGAATCACAAAGTGGTAAGCGCTTTCCTTTTCAGGTTAAGATACTTGCTTCTTTTGCAACCCACTCCCATGGTGTGACGGGCGGTGTGTACAAGGCCCGGGAACGTATTCACCGTGGCATTCTGATCCACGATTACTAGCGATTCCGACTTCATGGAGTCGAGTTGCAGACTCCAATCCGAACTACGACATACTTTATGAGGTTTGCTTATCTTTGCAGAATTGCTTCTCTTTGTATATGCCATTGTAGCACGTGTGTAGCCCTGGTCGTAAGGGCCATGATGACTTGACGTCGTCCCCACCTTCCTCCGGTTTATAACCGGCGGTCTCCTCTGAGTTCCCGGCCGAACCGATGGCAACAGAGGACAAGGGTTGCGCTCGTTGCGGGACTTAACCCAACATTTCACAACACGAGCTGACGACAGCCATGCAGCACCTGTCTCATAGTTCTCGAAAGCACTTTTCTATCTCTAAAAAATTCTATGGATGTCAAGACCAGGTAAGGTTTTTCGCGTTGCATCGAATTAAACCACATGCTCCACCGCTTGTGCGGGCCCCCGTCAATTCATTTGAGTTTTAGCCTTGCGGCCGTACTCCCCAGGCGGTCGACTTAACGCGTTAGCTACGGAAGCCATTTCTCTTGGAAACGACCTCCAAGTCGACATCGTTTACAGCATGGACTACCAGGGTATCTAATCCTGTTTGCTCCCCACGCTTTCGCACCTCAGCGTCAGTATTCGTCCAGGAGGCCGCTTTCGCCACAGGTATTCCTCCAGATATCTACGCATTTCACCGCTACACCTAGAATTCTACCTCCCTCTACGATACTCTAGTCTAATAGTTTCAAATGCAATTCCTAGGTTAAGCCCAGGGATTTCACATCTGACTTAAAAAACCGCCTACGTGCTCTTTACGCCCAGTAATTCTGATTAACGCTCGCACCCTCCGTATTACCGCGGCTGCTGGCACGGAGTTAGCCGGTGCTTCTTTTTTAGGTAACGTCAAAAAACAAATATATTATATATGTTTATTTCCTCCCTAACGAAAGTACTTTACAACCCTAAGGCCTTCTTCATACACGCGGCATAGCTGCATCAGGCTTTCGCCCATTGTGCAATATTCCCCACTGCTGCCTCCCGTAGGAGTCTGGACCGTGTCTCAGTTCCAGTGTGGCTGATCGTCCTCTCAGACCAGCTAAAGATCGTTGCCATGGTAAGCCTTTACCTTACCATCAAGCTAATCTTGTCTGGGTTCATCCAAAAACGTAAGGTTTTTAAAAAAAATAAAAATCCCCTACTTTAATTTTTCAACATTATGCGGTATTAGCTACCGTTTCCAGTAGTTATCCCCCTTTTTTGGGTAGATCCCCAGATATTACTCACCCGTTTGCCGCTCGCCGACAAGAAAAAAATAAATTTTTTTCTTTCGCTGCCGCTCGACTTGCATGTGTTAGGCTTGCCGCCAGCGTTCAATCTGAGCCATGATCAAACTCTTCATTTTTTACAAATTTTAATCAAGTAAATTAAATAAATTCTTACTAAATAATTTTTGCACTTAAATTTTTCTGTGCCCACACAGATTTTCTGATATTTTTTTAAAGAGCGTTACTAATTAAAGTTTTTTAATAATAAAACATATTTTTAATTTTGTCAAATATATTTTTATTTTTTTAATAAAAAAAAATAAAAATAGAATATAATAAGTTAAAATTTTATAAAAAATATATTTATGATAAAAATATTTTTTAATATAAAGAGAAATTAAATGAAAATAAAATCAATTTTAAAAAAACTTATTAAAACAATTTTAATACAAAAAAAATCTTTAGTAAAGATTAAAATACGTATTCAAAAAAATAAAAATATAAAAAATGGTCATTATCAATTAAATAATTTATTTCAAATCTCGTCTTTACTGAAGATTTCATTAAAAAAACTAACAAAAAAAATTACAAAAAACATGAATTTAAACAAAATAATTCAAAAATCTGTTTTTTCAAAACCATGTTTTATAAACATTTTTTTAAAAATAAATTGGATAGAAAAAAAAGTAAATAAGATCTTCTATACAAAAAAATTTAATATAAAAAATAAAAAAAATAAGAAAAAAATTGTAGTAATCGATTATTCTTCTCCTAATATGGCTAAATCAATGCATGTAGGACATTTAAGATCAACAATAATAGGAGATTCTACAGCAAGAATCATGGAATTTATAGGATATAAAGTAATTCGAGCAAATCATATTGGAGATTTTGGCAATCAATTCGGAATGATAATTGCATATTTAAAAGAAATAAAAAAAATTAAAAAAATTAAAAAAATGTCTATATCTAAATTAGAAAAAATATATTGTAAAGCAAAAAAATTAAATTCTCAAAATCAATTATTTTATAAAAAAACAAATAAATATACTTCAAAAATTCAAGAAAAAAATAAATCATGCTATAAAATATGGAAATATATTGTTAAACTAAATCTTAAAAAAAATGAAAAAATTTATAAATTATTAAATATTACTTTAAAAAAAAAAGATATTGTAGGAGAAAGTTTTTATCAAAAAATGTTACCAAAAATTACTTCTGATTTAATAAAAAAAAATATTGCAGTAATAAAAAATAAAAATATTATAATTTTTTTAAAAAACACAAAAAATAGAAAAGGAAAAAAAATGGGAGTTATTATTAAAAAAAATAACGGACCTTTTTTATATTCCGCTATTGATATAGCATGTTTAAAATATCGATATAAAAATCTAAAAGCAAATATAATATTATATTATGTAGATTCACGTCAAAAACAACATTTAAGCCAAGTATATCAAATCTCAAAAAAAGCAGGCTATATCTCAAACAAATTAAAAGTTAAGCATCATATTTTTGGAATGATGTTATCAGGAAAAAATCGTCCTTTTCAAACTAGATCTGGAAATACTATTAAACTCTCAAAATTATTAAAAGAATCTATTATAAGAGCAAAAAATTTAATATTAAAAAAAGATAAAACAATTAATTCTAAAAAATTAAATACATTATCAAAAATTATTGGAATTGGAGCAATAAAATATTCAGATTTATCTAAAAATAGAATAACTAATTATATATTTAACTGGAAAAATACTTTATCTTTTGAAGGAAATACATCTTTATATATTCAATATACATATACAAGAATACAATCAATTTTAAAAAATTATAAAAAAAATGTTTTAAAATTAAAAAAATTTTTTCACATTTCTAATAATTTAGAAACAACTTTATCAATCCAAATTCTTGAATTTAAAGAAACTATATATAAAGCTTCAAAAAAAGGACAACCACATTTAATTTGTTTATATATATATAAATTAGCTTCAAACTATTCCAAATTTTATGAAAAATATAAAATACTAAAAGAAAAAAATAAAAATAAAAAAATTACTAGATTAAAAATTTCTTTTTTAACTTCTAAAATTTTAAAAAAAGGATTAAATCTTTTAGGAATCAAAGTAATTAAAAAAATGTAAACATTAATTTTTATAAAAATATGTTTAAAAAATTAAATAATACTTACAAAAACAATTTTTTTATAATTTGAAACTTCTAAATTTGATAAAACATGAATTTTTGAATAATTTGTTTTTAATAAACGAAAAATAAAAAAACGTAATGCATGAGATACTACAAAAACTATAGGATAATTCATAGATTCTTGTTTATAAATAGCTTTTTTTGATTTTATAAGAATTTTATTCAATAAATCTGGCTCAATATTCTGATTATTTTCTAAACATTTTATTAGATTTTCTTCTAATTCAGTAGAAATTCCAATTGCATAAATATTTTTTTTATTCATACAAATTTTATAAACAATAGATTTTCCTAAAGATATTCGAACAATATTTGTTAAATAATCAATATTTTTTTGAAATGATGAATTTTCAATTAAAGTTTCTAAAATTGTTCTCATATCTTTAATGGGAACATTTTCTAATAAAAGATTTTGAAATACCTGTTTAATAGCTGTTAAAGTAAATGTATTAGGAATAAGATTTTCTATTAATTGAGGTATTTCAGAACCTACTTTATTTAATAAATCTTGCATTTCTTGTCTTCCAAACAATTCACTCATATTTAAAGAAAGTAAATGATCAAAATGCGTAGATATTACTGTACTTGAATCTATTACTGTATATTTTTCATATTTTGCCATTATAATATTTTTTTTATTTATCCAAAAAGATCTTAAACCAAAAACTGGATCATTTGTTTCTTTTTTAGATAATTTTTTATTAGAAAATTTAGTACTAATTGCTAAAAATTTATTTAAATAAACAGTTCCTTTTCCACTTTCTACACCCTTAATAAAAATTTTATATTTCGAAGGAGATAAATTTATATCTTTTTTAATTATTACTTTAGGAGATAAAAAACCAAATTCATTTATATATTTTTTTCGAATATAAAAAATTTTATCAAATAAATTTTTTTTATTACTATAATTCATTAAATCAATTAAATTTTTACTTAAATTAATAGATAAAAAATTTTCTAATGGTATATCTTTGTAAGTAAGATTAAATTGTTTTTTTTGAACTATATCTATTGGTTCATTATATTTAAAAAATTTTATAAATTTTTTATATATAAATTTTGAAAAAAATAAAAAAATAGAAAAAAATAAAAAAATTAAATGAGGCATTCCAGGTATTAAACCAAAAAAACCTAAAATTACTCCACTTAAAAAAATAATATTAGAATTATAAAATAATTGACTAATTATTTGTTCACTAGCATTTTTATTATTTTCTACTCTAGTAACTATTACTGCTACAGAAGTAGAAATTATCAATGCAGGAATTTGCGCAACAAGACCATCTCCTATAGTTAACAAAGTATATATTTTTATAGCTTTGGATATATTCATATGATGTTGAAATAATCCAATAAAAAGACCACCTATTACATTAATAAACATAATCAAAATCCCTGCTATTGCATCTCCTCTTACAAATTTACTAGCTCCATCCATTGCCCCATAAAAATCAGCTTCTTGAGAAATATTTAATCTTCTATTTTTCGCTTCACTTTCTTTTATAAGACCAGCATTTAAATCAGAATCAATAGACATTTGTTTACCAGGCATACTATCTAAAGTAAATCTAGCTCCAACTTCTGCTATTCTACTAGCTCCTTTAGTTATAACAATAAAATTAATTATAACTAAAATTAAAAAAACTATAATTCCAATAGAAAAATTGCTTCCTACTAAAAAATGACCAAAAGATTCAATAATATGACCAGCAGAGAATTTACCTAAATGACCAAATAATAATATTATTCTAGTAGAAGCTATGTTTAAAGATAATCTTAATAAAGTCGTAAATAATAAAATTATTGGAAAAGACGTAAATTCTAAAATACTTTTAGTAGACATAGCTACTAATAAAACAACAATAGAAATAAATATATTAAAAGTAAATAACACATCTAAAAAAATTGGTTTTAATGGTAATATCATCATAGATAAAATCATTACAATTAAAATCGGTGCTGAAATTTCCTGAAATTGAATTTTTTTTATTTGTTTAATAAAATTTTTTAAAGAAAACAAATTTATCATTTTTTAATTTTTTCCTAAAATGTTTGAATTAGATGAAGCACATAAATATTTTGGAGGTTTAGGATATTTTCCTCCTTCTTTTTTCCATTTTTTCAATTTCAATACCCAAGCAAATACTTCTGCAATTACTGAATAAAAAATACCAGGAACATATTTTCCAACTTCACCTTCTTTATATAAAACTTTAGATAAAGTAAATGATTCAAAAATAGGTATATCAAATTTTTTTGCAAATTTTAACATTTTTAAAGAATGCAATCCTGCTCCTTTTGATATAATTTTAGGTGCTACCATACAGTTATAATTGTATTTTAAAGAAACAGAATAATCTTTAAAATCAGATATTACTACATCAGAAAGATGTAATTCAGAAATAGAATTTTCTTTTAAAATTAAACGTAATTTTTCACGAATTTTTATTTTTATTTCAGGATCTCCTTCTGAACGTTTCAATTCCTCTTTTAATTCTTTATTATTCATTTTTAATTTTTTATAAAATAAATAATTACTCCAAAAAATATCAAAAATTACTGATGGAATAAAACTAATTAAAGAAAATATAAAAAATACAAATATTAAATACAAACTGTTTAATAAACAAAAATAAAAAGATTCATATAACAAATAAAAATTTTTAAAAAAATAAAAATAAGTAAAAAATAAGAAAAAAATAAATAAAAATAAAATTTTCCATACAATTTTTATTAAATCAATAAAAATATTATATGAAAAAATTTTTTTTATACCTTGTAATAAATTTAAATGATTAAAATTAAAATGTATCATTTTAAAATTTAATGAAAAATTCTTTGAAACTACTGGAGAAAAAAAACTAGTTAAAAATAAAATAAATAAAAATAAAAAAATAAAAATAAAAAATTTTTTTTCTGAAAAAAAAATATTTTTTATAATCAATAAAGAATTTTTATTAACAATATTATAATCAAAAGAAAAATTTGATATAAAAATATTAATTATATTAAAAAAAATAAATTTTCTAAAAATAAAAAAAAGAAAAAAAAATACTAAAATAATTATAAATGAATTTAATTCTTTAGAATACGTATTCATTCCTTGTTTTTTTGCTTTTTTTAATTTCTTATCTGTTGGAAATTCTTTTTTTTCTTCATAATCCGACATTTTTTATAAATTCCTAAATTAAATAAATTATATAAAAATATAACTTTAACAAATTATTTATATAAACATCATAATTAACAATTTTTTTTAATAAATAAATTTGAATAAAACTTAAAATTATAAATTTTCTATTATGATTAAATCATGAAAAATGATAAAATAAAAGATTAAAAAAAATTTTAAATAAACTTAAATTATATTATAAAAAAAAGAGTTAACATGAGACAAAAAAAATATCTTCTCTGTACAAAAAAAGAAATTCCAAAAAATTCTAAAAAAATAAGTCATCAATTAATGATACGTTCTGGTATGATAAAAAAATCTTCAAATGGAATATATACTTGGTTACCAAATGGAATTCGAGTATTAAAAAAAATAAAAAAAATTATAAGAAAAGAAATGAATAAAAATAATTTTCTCGAAATTTGTATGCCAATTTTACAATCTTCTAAATTATGGGAACAAAGTAATAGAATTAAATCATATGGAAGAGAATTATTTAAAGTTTTCGATAGACATAAAAAAAAATTGATATTATCTCCTACACATGAAGAAATTGTTACTAATTTAATAAAAAATTATATATCTTCTTATAAAGAATTACCAATAACAATGTATCAAATACAAACAAAATTTAGAGATGAAATTAGACCCAAAGAAGGTATTTTAAGAACAAGAGAATTTATTATGAAAGATGCTTATTCATTTCATGAAAATAAAAAATCTCTAAAAAAAACATATAATAATATGTTGAATTCTTATTTAAAAATATTTTATAAAATGAATTTAAAAACTAAAATTATAAAAGTAAATAATGGAGTTATTGGAGGAAGTTTATCACATGAATTTCATGTTAATTATAACAAATCAAAAAAAAATAAATACTGTAATAATAAAAAAAGTATAGAAATTGGTCATATTTTTCAACTAAATCAAACATATTCAAAAATATTTAATGCATGCATCCAAACAAAAAAAAAAAATAATAAAATAATAGAAATGGGATGTTATGGAATTGGAATTAGTCGATTAATAGGAGCAATTATTGAAAATAATTGCGATAAAGATGGAATAATTTGGCCTATCTCAATATCTCCATTTCAAGTTTCTATTATTCCAATTAACATTGAAAAATACAGAAATGTTAAAAAAATAGCAGAAAAAATATATTTTCAATTCAAAAAAAATAATATTCAAGTATTTTTTTATGATAAAATAGAACGACCTGGAAAAATGTTTGCAGAAACAGATTTATTAGGATTTCCATATAAAATTATTATCAGCAAAAATACAATTTTAAAAAACTGTGTAGAACTACAAAATAGAAAAAAAAAAACAAAAAAAGAAATTAAAATTAAAAACATTTTACAAATTTTTATTAAAAAATTAAAAAATTAATTTATAAAAAAATTCAAAAAAAAAAAACTATTTTTTAAATTTAATTTACAAATAAAAATATTTTATTTTAATTAAAAAAGGAATAGATTTTAAAAAGTATAATAAATTATCTGTAGGAAAAATATTCCATTCTTTTATTAAAATATTATTTAAAAAATCTGTATTTTTATTTTTAACAGAAATATTTAATAAAGTATTTCCACCAATATAATTTAAAATTAATTTTTCTATTTTTATAAAAAATTTAATAGAACGAATAGAATTTTTTAATATAATTTTTATTTTAAGTAATTTTTTTTGTCTTATACAATATAAATTATTAATTTTTTTAGCAATTATAAAACAATTTTTTTTAAAATAATTTTTTTTAATATATCCATAAATTATAATAATATTATTATTTAATATAGATTTTTTTTGAATTAAAGATTCTTCAAAAACTAAAACATCTATAGTTTTTATATTATCATTTAATCTTATTATCATCATTTTTCTTTTATTTTTAGTTGTAATTAATTTACTACTTAAAACAATTCCTGATATATATACTTTGGTATATTCTTTTAAAAAATTAAGATCTTTTAATAATATGATTTTAAAATATTTTTTTATTTCTTTAAGATAAAAATTAAAAGGATGATTAGAAAAATAAAAACCTAATACATTTTTTTCATTATCTAATTCAAATTTATTTGACCAATTTAAATCTACTATAAATTTATTTTTTGAAGTTTTTTTTTTATATAAAATCTTTTTATTAAAAAAATCTAATTGTTTAGATAAAATAATATTAATATTTTGAACAGAAGATTGAACTACACTTTCAATTGAATGATATAATAATAATCTACTTATTTTAAAACAATCACAAGATCCTGAAAATATTAATTTTTCTAAAATTTTTTTTGTAATAGTTTTAGGACCAACTCGAATACATAAATCACTTAAATCTTTAAATAAACCATTATTTTTTCTTTCTATAAGAATTTTTTTAATAGTTCCTTCTCCAAGACCTTTAATAGCTCCTAAACCAAAAATTATATTTTTTTTTAAATCTACAAAAAACTTTTTTTTACTAATATTTATATTTGGAGAAAAAATTACTAAATTCATTTTAAAAGATTCTTCAACTAAAATCATAATTTTATTAGAATATCTCATATCCATAGTCATAGCAGATGCCATAAATTCAGATGGATAATTTGCTTTTAACCAAAGTGTTTGATAAGAAATAAAAGCATATGCTACTGAATGAGATTTATTAAATCCATAACCTGCAAATTTCTCTAATAAATCAAATATTTTATTTGATAATTTTTTTGTTATGTTATTTTTTTTAGCACCCAATATAAACTTTTCTCGTTGATTAGACATTTCTTTTGAATTTTTTTTACTAATCACTCTTCTTAATAAATCAGCTTCTCCTAAAGTATAATTAGAAAAAATCTGAGCAATTTTCATAACTTGCTCTTGATATAAAATAATTCCATAAGTAGATTTTAAAATTGGTTTTAATATCTTATGTTCCCATTTTTTATCAGGATAATAAATTTTCTCTTTTCCATGTTTTCTATTAATAAAATTGTCAACCATTCCAGATTGTAAAGGTCCAGGTCTAAAAAGCGCTAATAAATCAACGATTTCATTAAAACAATTAGGTTGCAATCGACAAATTAATTCTTTAATACCGTTAGATTCTAATTGAAAAACAGAAGTTGTATAACCACTTTTTAATAATTTAAAACTTTTCTTATCATTTAATAATATTTTTTTAATATTTAATTTAAAAAATTTATTTTTTAGAAAAAAATTTTTATTAATCATTTTTATAGCATAATCAATAATAGTTAATGTTTTTAAACCTAAAAAATCAAATTTTACTAAACCAATATCCTCAATATCATTTTTATCAAATTGAGTTACTGGGTTTTTTTTTTCTAAAAGATCATAATATATTGGAGAAAAATTTATAATATTTGTAGGAGATATAACTACTCCTCCAGCATGTTTTCCTACATTTCTAATCACACCTTCTAATTTTTTTGTCGAATTAATTAATTCTCTAAAATCCACATCATTCTTATATAAAATAGATAATTCTTTTGAATTAAATATTGCTTTCTTTAAAATAATACCTGGATCTAATGGAACTAATTTTGATATTCTATTTAAAAAAGCATATGGATAACCTAAAGCTCTTCCAACATCACGTATTACAGCTTTTGCGGTCATAGTTCCAAAAGTAATAATTTGAGCAACAGAACTTTCTCCATATACTTTTGAAACATGATCAATTACTAAATCACGTTTATTCATACAAAAATCTACATCAAAATCAGGCATTGAAATTCTTTCTAAATTTAAAAAACGCTCAAATAATAAGTCAAATTTAATTGGATCAATATCAGTAATTTTTAAAGAATAAGCTACTAAAGATCCCGCTCCAGAACCTCTTCCAGGACCAACTGGAATTTTATTTTTTTTTGCCCATTGAATAAATTCCATAACTACTAAAAAATAACCTGGAAATCCCATTTTATTAATTACTTTTAACTCATTAACTAATCTTTTTTTATATATTTCTCGAGAAAACTTTTTTTCTAATGTATCTAAATTTATTTTTTTTAGTCTGCTTTTTAAACCTTGAAAAGATTTTTTAATTAAATATTTTTTTTCATTTACTTGCCCTGTACAAAATTTAGGCAAAAAATATCTACCAAAATTAATATATACATTACATCTTTTAGCAATCTCTACAGAATTTATTAACGCTTCAGGAATATCTATAAAAAGATTTTTCATTTCTATTTCTGTTTTAAAAAATTGATTTTTTGTATATTTAAAAAATATATCTTTTGCTTCATTAAAAGAAATTCCATTATGTATTGCTATTCTTATTGTATGAGAATAAAAATCATTTTTTTTTAAAAACCGAACATTGTTTGTAGCAACAATTGGTAAATTTCTTTCTATAGAAATTTTTAAAATATTTTTTATATATTTCTCTTCATGTACTCGCCCAACACGAGAAATTTCTAAATAATAAAAATTATTAAAATATTTTTTATAAAAATCTAAAGTTTTATATAAAATGTTTTTTCTTTTACTAAGTATATATTGACCAATTTCACCATCAATTCCTCCAGATAAAACGATTAATCCTTGAAAATATTTTTTTAGCCATTTTTTTTTTATATAAATATCTTTCAATACTAAATAATTTTGTCTATAAGCTTTCGAAACTAATATTTTTAAATTTTCATAACCAATATTATTAGATGCTAAAATAGTTAATTCTGTTGAAGAATTATTATCAGATAAAAGATTAAAATCTACTCCTATAATTGGTTTAATTCCATTTTTATGAGATAACTTATAAAATTTTATTACTCCATATAAATTTGAAAAATCAGTAATACCAACAGCTGGCATTTTTAAAGATGTAGTTTTTTGAATAATTTTTTTAGGTTTTGATAAACCATCTAATATAGAATAATCACTATGTACACGAAGATGAACAAATAAAGGATCAGGCATTTTTTATTAAAATTTCCTATAAAAATTCAATTAAAATTACAAAATAAAATAAAAAAACACACATTTTTTATAATATTTTTTATTTGATATAAATTGTAATAATAGCCTCACAAACTAAAAATTTATTTACTAAAACAAAACCTTTAAATTTAATAAAATTATTATGTAAATTAATAAAAAAAATTTTTATATTTAACATATCATTAGGTAAAACTAATTTTCTAAACTTAGCATTTTTTATTGATGTTAAATAATTTATTTTTTTTTTTAAAATATTTGGATAACTTATTCTAAATAAAATTCCTGCAGATTGCATCATAGATTCAAGAATTAAAACACCTGGAAAAATTGGATTTTTAGGAAAATGTCCTAAAAAAAATAAATTTTCTGGAAGAATTTTAAATTTAGAATGCAAATAATATTTTTTTTTAAATTTTACTATTTTATCTACAAATAAAAATGGTTTTCTATGAGGAATAAATTTTAAAAAATTTATTTTATTTAAAATAATCATGATAATAACCAATAAATTTAATTTATTTAATATATATTTAAAAATTCATCTTATTTTTTTTTTATAAAAAATAAGATGAAAAAAACATAAAACAAAATTTTTAAATAACAAATATATAATTATCTTCCAAAAGAAATTTGAAATTTTTCTATATCATTTTTGTCATTATAACTTAAAGGGAAAGCATAAGAAAATGATAATAAACCGAAAGGAGATTTCCATTTTAAAGAAAGACCGCATGAAGAAAAAATTTTATTTGGATTTGAATAAACAAAAATTGAAGGACTATTTTTAAAAAATTTATTTTGAATCCATACACTTCCAAAATCTAAAAATGTAGAAATTCTAAAATTTTTTAAATATTCATTTTTAAAATAAGGAATAGATGATATTAATTCTAAGTTTGTAATAGAAATAATATTACCACCAATATAATCATTATATGAATTATTATTATTTTTATTTAAATCTGAAAAATTATTCTTTTTAAATTTATAAGGATCTATTTTTTTTTTATCTAAATAAAATATTTTTGCTCCTATATTTTCTGATAAATATCCTCTTATAGTATTATTACGTTCAGCATAAAAATTATCATAATTTTCATAATACATATCATTTTTATTTAAAAAATCAAAACCAAAATAAGAACGAAATAAAAAAACAACTTTATTATTTGTATATTTTACTGGAAAATATTGTTTGGAATCAAAAATAAATTTATAATAATTTTTATTTGATTTTTTATTAAAAAACAACGATCTTAAAGAAAAAGTTGTATCATGCCCTAAATATGGAAAAAATGTATCATTAATAGTATTAAAATTAACAGAATTATCAATATAAAAACTATTTCGTTCTGAAATAAATTTTTTGTTTAAAACTTTATTAAAATTATTTTTACAAATTAAAATATTTTTATAAGAATTTTTTATTAAATCTGAAAACTCATGATGAGTATATCCAAAATTAATTTTATATAAATCATTATTTAAAAATGGAATAGAAATAGATGATTCTCCACCATAATTAAATTGATGATATTTTGAATACATTCTGTTTAAATTTAATATATTTTTAATACTTAAATAAATTTTATTTATATAATTTTCTTGAAATTTTTTTGAATCATTTGAATAAATGTTTAAATTTGGTTCCATTAACTCTAAAAAAAAATTTGTACTAAAAATAAAATTTTTTTTAGTAAAATATGGATTAATATAAAAAAAATTAAAAGAATGTTTATTAAAGTATTGAGACACACCAAAAGATAATACATTACCTGTTTTTAAAAAATGTTTTTTTAATAATTGTAAATTAAAATTTAATTTGTTTTGATTATTATATCCTATACCAAAATTACATATATTTGATTTTTTTTCTTTTACATTATAAATCAAATCAATAAAATGATATTTCTTATTACAAGCAGCTTTAAATTCCACTTCTATATTATCAAAATATTCTGTTTCTTTTAAATATTTTAAATCTTTATTTAAAAAATCTGCATTTACAATAGCTTTTTCTTTTTGTAACATTTTTTTTATTAAATATTTTTTTTCTGTAAGAACATTTCCCTTAAATAAAATTTCGTTTACCAAAAATTGTTCATTTTTATGAATATTAATAACAAATTTTACTTTTTTATGAAAATTGTCAATATATGGAACAATTTCTATTTCAGAAAAAATATATCCATTTTTAAATAATTTTTTTTCAATATTTTTTTTAAAATTCATTAAATCATCAATATGATACAATTCATTTATTTTAAATAAAGAAGTAAACTCTAAAGGTTTAAATAAAGTAGGGTAATCTTCTTTTATAATAACGTCAGATAAAGTACATTGACATCCTTCATTAATAGTCATTATAATAGAAATATCTTTTTTTTTATTTAAATAATTTAATTTTGTATTTATAATATTAAAATTTACATACCCTGCATTATTATAAAAATGATATAAACTTTTTAAATCATTTTGAAAATCTTGATAATTATATTTATAATTAATAAATTTTTTTAAAAATTTAGATCTATTATAAGAAGAAAAAAAAGACATTACACGATCTGAAGAAATCTGACTATTACCTAAAATTTTAATTTTTTTAATATCTAAATCATTTCCTTCTAATATTTTTATTGTTAAATCTTGAATATTATTTTTTTTATTTAATATTTTAAAAATAACCTTAGAATTATCTTTTAATATACTTGTATAATATTCTAATATTTTATTTTTAAAAAACATTTTTTTATGATTACTTAAAAAAGTATTTTCTTGAATTCCAGAAGAATTTAAAAAATCTTGAATTAAACTTAAATCTATAGAAAAATGACCAAGAATATTAATCTTAGATATAAAAGGATTTTCTTTTACTTTAAAAGTAATTTTTTTATGTGACTGAAAAAAATCTACAGTTTCAAACTTATTACTCAATAATAATTGTTGTATACTATTCTGAATTTCTTTTTTTGAAACAAATTCATTTGTATGAAAAGTTAAATAACCCAACGCTTCTTTCTGAGATATTTTATTTAATCCAGAAAATTCAATTTTTTTAAAATAAAAATTATTATTTGAATATCCAATATTAATACTAAAAATAAACAAACATATTAAAAATAAATTTTTTATTTTCATTTTATTATAAATTTTCTATAAAGAAAACCTCTCGACTGATAAATTAATTTATTTCTATTAAAATAAATATATTTTAAAATAATTAAAAAATATTTCAAAATTTAATATATTATATAAATTATTAAATAATATTTTTTTTATATTTTATATATAAAAAATTTTTAAATAAAAATACCAAAAATAAAATTTTATATATTACAAATACATTATCTATAAAAATAAATAATGTATTCATTTGTTTATTTAAAATTTTTTTAAATTTTAAAAATAATTTTTTGATATTTAAATTTATTTTTTTAAAATTTTTTAGAAATTTAATAACGATTTTTCTTTTACGTTTTTTAAACGATCTACTTCTTTAATATAAAAATTAGTTAAATTTTGAACTTCATTTTTATACATTTTCTCATCATGTTTTCCTATATTTTCATCTTTTTTAAAATTTTTAATAATATTATTAGAATCTTTTCTAACCATTCTAATACAAATTTTACATTTTTCAGATTTTTTATATAAAATCTTTATTAAATCTTTTCTTCTTTCTTCAGTTAATTGTGGAATAGGTACGCGAATAATATCTCCAACAGAAATTGGATTTAAACCTAAATTAGAATTTATAATAGATTTTTCAACATCTTTATTTATATTTTTATCAAAAGTATTAATTCTTAACGTTTTAGAATCTTCTACTGTAATACTTGAAATATTTGTTAAAGAAATTTTTTTTCCATAATATTCAATATTTAAATCTTTTAATAAATCAGGAGATGCTCTATCAGTTCTTAATTTTTTAATAAATAAAAAAAAATTTTCAATACATTTTTTCATTTTATTTTTTGTTATTTTTTTAATGTTTTTCATATTTATTCAACTTAATTTGGAGTATAATTTAAATTATTTTAATAAAAAATTTATCTATTTATAAATTTGTTCAATAATAAAATTTATTTTATATAAAAATCTTTTAAAACTTAATTAATTAAAGTTCCTTCATCAATACCTTTAACAATTCTTTTTAAAGCTCCAGAATTATTAATATTAAATACTCTTATTGGAATATTATGATCTCTAGCCAAAATAAAAGCTGATAAATCCATAACTTTTAATTCTTTTTCTAAAACTTCTTTATAACTTAATCTAGAATATAAAACTGAATTTATATTTTTTTTAGGATCAGAAGTATAAACTCCATCTACTTGAGTTCCTTTTAAAACAATATCTGCTTGTATTTCAATTGCTCTTAAACAAGCAGCAGAATCTGTCGTAAAAAATGGATTTCCAATACCTGCAGAAAAAATAACTACAGTTTTTTTAGATAATAAATTTATAGCTTTATTCCAATCGTAAATTTCACAAATTCCATTTACAGGAATTGAAGACATTAAAGATGTTTTAATATTCATTTTATTAATAGAATTATTTAAAGCTAATCCATTTATTATAGTAGAAAGCATTCCTATATGATCTGCAGCTACACGATTTATTCCTGCTTTTTGTAATTGTTTTCCTCTAAATAAATTACCAGCTCCAACAACAATTCCTAATTCAACATTTAAATCTATAATTTTTTTAATTTCTTTAGATAAAAAGAATAAAGCACTCGAATCAATATTAGAAATATTATTAACAGTAGTAAAAGATTCTCCACTTAATTTTAAAATAACTCTAGAATATTTTAATGAAATATTAGATATATTCATATATATACAACCTATAAAAAATTATATTTTATTAAAAATTATATAAAAATACATTTTTAAAAATTTAATAAATTAATTTGAATATTCTAAAAATAATATATTTTTTTAAAAATTTATATTTTAATTTCTCCTACTTCAAAACGAATAAAATTTTTTAAAATAATATTATTTTCTAATAAAAAATCTTCTACTGTTTTTTTTTGATCTAAAATAAAAGATTGTTTGATAAGAGTAATTTCACTAAAAAATTTTTTCATTCTACCTAAAACTATTTTTTTTAATATAGAATCGGGTTTTCCTGTTTGTTTTGACATAGATAATTGAATATTTTGTTCACGTAAAATAATTTCTTTAGGAACACTTTCTGGATTTAAATATAATGGTTTACTTGCTGCTATATGCATAGAAATATTTTTATTTAAAAGCTCATCATTAGAATTACTCTGTAAAAGAACTCCAATTCTAGATCTATGTAGATATGAATGAATAAATTTTCCTTTTAATACTAAAAATCTAGAAATTTTTATATTTTCTCCAATTATAGAAACTAAACTAGCTCTTTCTGATTCAAAAAAATTTTTTAAAAAATCTAATTTTTCAATATTTTTTTCTAATGAAGTTTGAATAATTTTGTTTCCAAAATTAATAAAATTTTCATGTTTTGCAACAAAATCAGTTTCACAATTTAGTTCTAACAATACTCCAAAATTTTTTTTAACACCAGAAAAAATAGATCCTTGAAAAGTTTTTCTAGATAATTTATTTAATGCTTTTGATTTACCTTTTTTTCTTAAATAATCTATAGAAGAATGAATATCTCCATTTTTTTTTAAAAGCGCTTTTTTACAATCTAATATTCCAATACCAGTTATCATTCTTAATTTTTTAATTAAATTAGTTGAAATCTTCATATTATCCTTATAATATAAAAAATATTTTAAAAATAAAAAATAAAATATAAATTTGTTTATAATAAAATAATTTTATATTTTTTTAAAACTTAACTATCTAAATATACATAAATTTTTTTATTATTTTCTATTAATTTCAATAGATCTTGTGATTTCTTTTTTCTCATTTTTATGAATAATTAAACTTACTTGTTCCAAATAAAAATTTACAGATCTCATAGCATCATCATTTCCTGGAATTACAAAATTAACTCCATCTGGATTAGAATTTGTATCTACAACTGAAAATACAGGAATACCTAAATTATTAGCTTCTTTTATTGCAATATTTTCATAATCAGCATCAATTATAAATAAACAATCAGGAATTCCTCCCATATTTTTTATTCCACCTAAACTATTTTCTAATTTTAATAATTTTCTAGTACGAATAAGAGCTTCTTTTTTAGTTAACTTATCAAACGTTCCATCTTTAGATTGTTTTTCTAAATCTTTCAAATATTGTATAGACTGTCTTACAGTTTTCCAATTCGTTAACATTCCTCCTAACCAACGATGATGAACATAATATTGTTTACAAAAAATTGCGCATTTTTTTATTAAATCACTTGCAGATTTTTTTGTTCCAACAAACAATATTTTTCCATGTCTTGAATGAATTTTTTTTAATTCTAATAATGCATTCTGAAACATAGGTAAAGTTTTTTCTAAATTAATAATGTGAATTCTATTTCTTGAACCAAAAATAAAAGGTTTCATTTTTGGATTCCAATAACGAGTCTGATGACCAAAATGAATACCTGCTTTTAACATATCTTTCATAGAAATTTTTATCATATATATCCTTTATAAATTAAAAAATACATTTAATTGGAATTTAAATACAAATAAATCCTGTATATTATATATATTATATATAATTTAATATAAATTTATATTAAATAAATCTTAAAAATTCAAATATTATAAAAATTTATTAATAAAAAAGTGTATTATAGTTAAACATATATAAAAAATAAATAAATAAAATATAAAAAATATAAAATTATATATAAAAAATTTTATTTTTTTTAAAATAAATTCAGGATGTAAAAGTGATCATTATTAAAAATAATTTTGATATAAAAAAAATGAAAGAAGTTGGAAAATTAACTTCTCAAGTTTTACATATGATAAAAAATTATATTACTCCAGGAATTAGCACACAAGAAATAAATGATATTTGTCATGACTATATTTATAAAAAAATAAATGTTACTTCAGCATGTTTAGGATATCAAGGATATCCAAAATCTACATGCATTTCTGTAAATAACGTTGTTTGTCATGGAATTCCTAATAAAAAAATAATTTTAAAAAATGGAGACATTTTAAATATAGATATTTCACTAAAAAAAGATGGATATTTCGGAGATTCTTCACAAATGTTTTTAGTTGGAGAATGCTCTAAATTAGCAAAAAAATTATGCAAAATTACCTTAAAAAGTTTATATGAATCTATAAAAATAATTAAACCGGGAATTAAATTAAGAAAAATTGGAAAAACTATTCAAAAAATAGCTACTAAAAATAATTTTTCTATAGTAAAAGAATATTGCGGGCACGGTATCGGAAAAAATTTTCATGAAGAACCATATGTATTACATTATTATTCTAAAGATCAAGAAATCGTTTTAAAAAAAAATATGATATTTACAATAGAACCAATGATAAATGCAGGACAAAGAAAAATATTTTGCGATAAAGATAAATGGACTATAAAAACATGCGATCACAGTTTATCTGCTCAATACGAACATACAATTTTAGTTAAAAAAAATGGATACGAAGTTTTAACACTTAGAAAAAATGAAAGTATTATTTAAAAAAATTCTATTGAAAAATAAATATTTTAAGGAAATAAAAAATGGAAAAATTTAAAAAAATTATTAAAAAAGCGTTTAAAAAAAAAGAAAATTTATTAAAAAATAACAATGAAATCATCATACAAACTATATATTCTGTAATTAAAATGATAAATTTAGGAAAATTACGTGTTTCAGAAAAAATAAATAATGAATGGATTACGCATCAATGGATTAAAAAAGCTATTCTTTTATTTTTATATTTAAAAAAAAACAAAATTTTTAATGGAAATTTTACAAATTACTATGATAAAATTCCATTAAAATATAAAAATTATACAGAAAAAAAATTTAAAAAAGATCAAATTCGCGCTGTTCCTACATCTATTGTAAGATATGGTTCATATATTGAAAAAAATACTGTTCTTATGCCTTGTTTTATTAATATCGGAGCTTATATTGGAAAAAATACTATGATTGATACCTGGTCTACAATAGGATCTTGTGCTCAAATAGGAAAAAATGTTCATATTTCTGGAGGAGTTGGAATAGGAGGAGTGTTAGAGCCATTACAAAATAACCCAACTATTATTGAAGATAATTGTTTTATTGGAGCAAGATCAGAAATAGTTGAAGGAGTAATAATAGAAACTGGATCAGTAATTTCTATGGGTGTTTTTATTGGAAAAAGCACAAAAATTTATGATCGAACCAAAGATAAAATTTATTTTGGAAGAGTTCCAAAAAATTCTGTTGTAGTATCAGGAAATTTACCTTCTAAAAACAATAAATATAGTTTATATAGTGCTATTATAGTAAAAAAAGTTGATTCTAAAACATTAACTAAAGTAGAACTTAATAATTTATTAAGAGGAAATATAAAATAAGTATTTATTTTGAGATTATTCATTATTTTAAAATAATTTATAATATTTTTTAACCGCCCAAAAAAAAATAGGGCGGAATAAATATTTCTTAAAAAGAAATTAACTAATAATTTTAAAAATTAATTTATTCTGTCTCATAATTTCTAAAATTATAATATTTTTATGAATAGATAAAGCTTCTTTAAATGTTTTTATATTTTTTATATATTTAGTATTTACAGAAATAATAATATCATTTTTTTGTAAACCAGATCTTTTAGCATAACTTTTTTCTAAAAATCCATTTATAATTATACCTTCTACATCAGGCAAAAATATTTTTGGTATTTTTTTATCTTCTATATCTTTTAAAAGCTTCTTTTGATCATATTTCGATACTATCGAACCTTGTAACATATAATGTAATGTTCCAGCATAATAAATTTTTTGATGATATTTTTGTAATCTAGAAGATATATCATAATATTTGTTATTTCGAAAAATTTTTAACAAAATATCATCATTTGGTGAAAAATTTATTAATTCTCTTCTTAAACTAAATGCATTTAAAACATTTTTAGAATTTATAGAAATAATTATATCCCCTGCTTCAATACCAGATTTTTCAGCAGAAGAATTTTCACGAACTGAATTCACAAGAACAGCATTAACTTTTAAAGGTAATTCTAGTTTTTTTATTAAATCTTCAGAGAGCGTAGAAATAGATACCCCTAAAGAACCTACATTAACTTTTCCATATTTTAATGTATCATTAATAAATCGTTGTACTGTATTACTTGGAATAGAAAATCCAAGACCAATACTACCAGAATCTTCACTATTAGATATCATAGAAGTATTAATTCCAATTAATTCACCATCAAAATTAAATAAAGGACCACCAGAATTTCCATGATTAATAGAAGCGTCAGTTTGAATAAAATTATCAAACAAGTTATTTGTATTAATGAGTCTACCTAAAGATGAAATAATCCCTAAAGTAACTGTATTTTTTAAATTATACGGACTACCAACAGCAAATACAGACTCTCCTATATTTAAATTATTAGAATTAGAAATTTTTACAGATTTTAAATCTTTAGCATCAACTAATTTTAATAAAGCTAAATCCATTTTTTTATTTTTTCCAATAACGTGAGCTTTATATTTTTCTCCATTAGTTAACGAAACTTTTATTTTATACGAATCACTAATTACATGATAATTTGTTATGACATAACATTTTTCAGAGTCAATTATAATTCCAGAACCTAATTTACTATTTCTAACATTTTGCATTATTGTACTTTTTGCATTCTTAAATGTAGAATTTTTATAAATAAAACTATTATATAAAGAAAAACGAGCATGTAATGATGACAAAGCATTTACTTGTTTTTTGTATGACGAATCATAAAAATATCCATGATAAAAATCATTAAAATCTGACATAACTTTTACAACAGAAGGTAAAACTTTATCTACAACAGGAGGTAAATTAAAATTTTCATTTGAAACATTAGAAATTGTATTTTTTTCATCTAAACAAAAAACAGGTTTAGAAAAAAATATATTGATAAATAAAAAAAATATTAAACTAAAAAATTTTATAAATGATACCTTTTTTTTCATAAATTTTCTCAAATAATTAAATTTTAATTTTTTATTTTTAATAAAAAATTTTAATAAAAAAAACAATTAATATAATAATATTTTTTATAAAAATGATCTATTATTAAGTATTAAAAAATATTAATAAAAAATATTTAAAATTATATAAATAATATTAATAAAAATATTTTTTTATATAATATAATTAACAATAAAAATTTTAAAAATTTTCATATAAAATTAATTTTATAAAAATATTAAATAATTTTTTTTTAATAATATATTTCATTAAAATCATTTTTATTAAAAAATTAATAAATTATTTTCAAAAAAGAAAAAAGAAAAAATTAAAAAATAAATTTAAATAAAAATATTTTAAAATTAATTATATTTAAAATTAATATTTTTTTAAAATTATCATTTATAATATATAAAAAATTTCAAAAAATAAAAAATTTTTATAAATATATTTTAATATAAAATTCTTTATAAAATTAAATAAAAAAATATTTAAAAATTTTAAATAAATATATTTATATTTAATATAAAATTTAAAAAATATAATAAAAAATTGTTTTCTATAAATATTTTATTTTATCTATTAAAATACTCTTTTCAAATACTTGAGATAAATACTATGAAAAATTTTTCCGGTGCAGAAATGGTTATAAAATCATTAATTGACCAAAAAATAAAATACATTTTTGGATATCCAGGAGGCGCTGTTTTAGAAATATATGATGCATTAAACAGAATAAAAAAAATAAAACATATTTTAGTGCGTCATGAACAAGCTGCAACACATATGGCGGATGGTTATGCTAGATCTAGTGGAAAACCTGGTGTAGTATTAGTCACATCAGGGCCTGGAGCAACAAACGCAATTACAGGAATTGCAACAGCTTACATGGATTCTATTCCAATGATCATTATTTCAGGACAAGTAGATTCAAATCTTATTGGATATGATTCTTTTCAAGAATGCGATATGATTGGAATTTCTAGACCTATTGTAAAACATAGTTTTTTAATAAAAAAAGTAAAAGAAATACCTTTAATTATCAAACAATCTTTTTTCATTGCTTGTACAGGAAGACCAGGACCAGTTGTTATAGATATTCCAAAAAATATTTTATCTTCAGAAAAAAAAAGACCTTATTTATGGCCCACTTATGTTAATATTCGTTCTTATAAACCAGAACAAAAAATTAATAAAACAATTGTTAAAAAAGCATTTAAAAAAATAATTAATTCGAAACAACCAATAATATACATTGGCGGAGGAATAATTAATTCAAATAGCTCTAATGAACTAAAATATTTTGCAGAAAAAACAAATACTCCTGTAACTAGTTCACTTATGGCTTTAGGTGGTTTTCCAGGATCTCATAAACAAAACTTAGGAATGTTAGGAATGCATGGAACATATTCTGCAAATATGAGTATGCATTATTCTGATGTAATTTTAGCATTAGGAGTAAGATTCGATGATAGAACAACAAATAACATAAAAAAATATTGCCCAAATGCAACTATTATTCATGTAGATATAGATCCAACTTCTATTTCAAAAACAATTAAAGCACAAATCGAAATAGTAGGAGATTTAAAAAAAGTACTTAAAATAATGAATAAACTTTTAAAAAAAAAAATTAAAAAAATTAAAAAAAATAGATTAATTTGTTGGTGGAAAAAAATTTTAGAATGGAAAAAAAAAAAAATTTTTGTACAAAAAAAAAATGTATTAACTATTCAACCTCAAACAGTTATTCAACTAATTTTTAAACTTACAAAAGGGAAATTTTATATTACTTCTGATGTCGGACAACATCAAATGTTTACAGCATTATATTATATGTTTGAAAAACCAAGACAATGGATTAATTCAGGAGGTTTAGGAACTATGGGTTTTGGATTTCCTGCAGCATTAGGAGTAAAACTAGCATTTCCTAAAAAAAATGTAATCTGTATTACAGGCGATGGAAGTATTCAAATGAATATTCAAGAATTATCTACTGCTATGCAATATAAATTACCAATTCTAATATTAAATTTAAATAATAGTTCATTAGGAATGGTTAAACAATGGCAAGATATTATATATTCTGGAAGACACTCACAATCATACATGAAATCTTTACCAAATTTTGTAAAACTTTCAAAATCTTATGGTCATATTGGAATATCAATTTCAAAAATTACAGAACTAAAAAAAAAATTAAAAAAATCTTTTAAATATCTTTCAAAAAAAAAATTAGTTTTCGTAGATATAAAAATTGATCAATCTGAACATGTATATCCTATGCAAATTAAAGGAGGATCCATGAAAGATATGAAATTTAAAAAAAATTTTAAAAAATAAAAGTGATCAAAAAATGACTAAAACAAATTTATTAATTTTATTAGAAAATAAATCAGACGTTCTTTCTAGAATCATAAATTTATTTTCAAAAACAGGATATAAAATAAAAAATTTATCTATTTCTAAAAATATTAAAAAAAAAAATTTGTCTAATTTTTCTATTGAAATTTTTGGAAAAAAAAAATTTATTCCTCAAATTATAAAACAATTAAAAAAATTAATTGATATATTCAATGTTAAAATAATAAAAAAAAGTTCTAAAAAAAAATAAAATTTATAATATATTTAAAAAATATTTTTTAAAAAATTACACATTTTTTAAAATATTTTAAAAAAAAATAACAAATATTCATTTATAAAATAAATTAAAAAAAACAATTTTAAAAATAAATTTAAAAATATTTTTCATATCTAAATAAAATTTTATAAAAATATTTAAAATTTATTAAAACTAAAATATCAATCCTATAATTCTCTAAAAAAATATGCATATTCCAGTACTTTTAAAACAATCTATTAAAAATTTAAATATCAAAAAAAATGGAATTTATATTGATGCAACTTTTGGATCTGGAGGACATAGTAAAGAAATTTTAAAAAAAATAGGTAAAAAAGGTATTCTTTATTCAATTGATAGAGATCCAGAATCCATTAAAATAGCAAAAAATATAAAAGATTCTCGTTTTCATATTATTCATGGTTTATTCTCTAATATTCATGAATATTGTAAAAAATATAACATTTTAAAAAAAATTAACGGAGTAATATTAGATTTAGGAATATCTTCCATTCAACTAAATAATTCAAATAGAGGATTTTCTTTTAAAAACAATGGACCTCTAGATATGAGAATGAATCAAAAAATTGGAATACCTGCATCAAAATGGTTAATGAAAACTACTCAAAAAAAAATTTTTACAATACTAAAAAAATATGGTGAAGAAAGATATTCTAAAAAAATTTCTGTCAGTATTATTAAAAATAGAAAAATAAAACCTATATTATATACTCACCAACTTAAAAAAATTATATCAAAATCTATTCCATACCAAAAAAAACATTCTTCTAGAAGAAGTTTTCAAGCTATAAGAATTTATTTAAATAATGAATTAAATGAATTAAAAAAATTTTTAAAAAATGTATTAAAAATTTTGTCTCCAAATGGAAAATTATGTATTATTAGTTTTCACTCATTAGAAGATAGAATTGTAAAAAAATTTATGTTTAAAAATAGTAGAAAAATTCCAAATTTACCAAGTTCAATTCCTTTAACAGAAAAAGAACTACTAAAAATTAATAAAAAAAAATGCAAATTAAAAATTTATAAAAAAATTTTTCCTAATAAAAAAGAAATTTTAAAAAATATAAGATCAAGAAGTGCAATTTTAAGAATAGCAAAATTAAAAAAAAAATAATATTTAAAAAATAATAAAAATAAATATATAAAAATATAAAAAATTATTTTATTATCTTATTTTTTCAAACTAAATTTTAAAAAAAATACGTTTTAAAAAATAATTATTAAAATAATATTTTTATTAATTAAGAGTTTAAAAATAATGATAAAATCACAAAATAAAAAACTAGTAGTAGGTTTAGATATTGGTACTACTAAAGTTTCTTCTTTAGTAGGAGAAATTCTACCAAATAAAGAAATTAATATTATTGGCTTAGGAAATTATCCTTCTAAAGGATTAAATAAAGGAGAAATAAATGATTTAGAATCAATGATTAAATGTATAAAAAAATCAATTTATCAAGCAGAAGTTATGTCAAAACATAAAATATATTCTATAAATTTAGCATTTTCAAATAAATATATTAATTATTTAAATGAACAAGGAATGGTAAAAATTAAAAAAGAAGAAGTTCAAAAATATGATATTAAAAAAGTATTAAATACAGCTAAATCTGTTAGAATTAATGATAAATATCATATTTTACATGTAATTCCTCAAGAATATATTATTGATGAACAAAAAGGAATTAAAAATCCATTAGGTTTATCTGGAATTCGAATGCAATCAAACGTTCATTTAATAACTTCACATTATAACATAGAAAAAAATATTATTAAAGCAGTAGAAAAATGCAAATTAAAAATTAATAAAATAATATTCTCAGGATTAGCATCCAGTCAAGCAATCTTAACTAATGAAGAAAAAAAATTAGGTGTATGCATGATTGATATTGGAGGAGGAACAATGGATATTTTAATATATATAAATGGTTCTTTACAACATAGTCAAGTAATCCCATATGCTGGAGATATTATTACTCAAGATATATCTTGTGCTTTTTCTTCTTCCATATCTGATGCTGAAAAATTAAAAATAAAATATGGATGCGCTTCGGGTTTTCTTCAAGAAAACCTTCATAATATAAAAATTACACAATCAACAAATAATGAATCAAAAATATTAAATCAAGAAAAATTAACAGAAGTAATTGAATTAAGATGTATAGAATTATTAGAGATTGTAAATAAAAATATTATAAATTTACAAAAAAAACTAAAAAATAAAGGTTACAAATATAACTTGCATAGTGGAATTGTTTTAACAGGAGGAGCCTCAAAAACAAAATTTCTTGTTGATTGCGCAGAAAGAATATTCCAACTTCCTGTTCGTATAGGATATTCAAAAAATATTACTGGTTTAATTAATCATGTAAAAATGCCTGAATACTCTACAGTAGTGGGATTATTACATTTTAATAATATAAAAAAAAAATGTCCTAAAAAAAATTTTTTTGCAAAAAAAAATAATTGGTTATATGCATTAAATCATTGGTTTTATAAATAATATACAAAAAATTGTTTTCAAAAAAAATTTTTTAAAAAAATTGGAGAAAATTTAATGTTTGAATCAGTAGAAGTAGGAAGCGATGCAGTTATTAAAGTTATTGGAGTTGGAGGTGGTGGAGGAAACGCTGTTGAATATATGGTAAAAGAAAAAATTGAAGGAGTAGAATTCTTTGCAATTAATACAGATGCTCAAGCACTAAGAAAAATTGAAGTAGATCAAATTATTCAAATTGGTAATAACGTTACAAAAGGATTAGGAGCAGGAGCAAATCCAGAAATAGGAAAAACATCTGCAGAAGAAGATAAAGAAGCATTAAAAAATGCTCTTGAAGGAGCAGATATGATATTTATTGCTGCTGGAATGGGAGGAGGAACAGGAACAGGAGCTGCTCCAGTAATTGCAGAAGTTGCTAAATCATTAGGAATTTTAACTGTTGCTGTTGTTACAAAACCCTTTCATTTTGAAGGAAAAAAAAGAATGTTATGTGCAGATCAAGGAATTCTAGAATTATCAAAATACGTAGATTCATTAATTATTATACCAAACGATAAACTTTTAAAAGTATTAAATCGAGGAATTTCTTTACTAGATGCATTTAGTGCTGCAAATAATGTTTTAAAAGGAGCAGTACAAGGAATAGCTGAATTAATTACAAGACCAGGATTAATGAATGTAGATTTTGCTGATGTAAGAACTGTAATGTCAGAAATGGGATATTCAATGATGGGTACAGGAATTTCTTCCGGAGAAAATAGATCTGAAGAAGCTTCAGAAATTGCTATTTCTAGTCCTCTTTTAGAAGACGTTGATTTGTCAGGAGCTAAAGGAGTATTAGTAAATATTACTGCTGGAATGAATTTAAGATTAGATGAATTTGAAATGGTTGGAAATACAATTAGATCATTTTCTTCAGATAACGCAACAGTAGTTATCGGAACATCTCTAGATCCAGATATGAATGATGAACTAAGAGTTACTGTAGTAGCAACAGGAATTGGTTTAGAAAGACAATTAGAAATTAATACAAAAAATACAAAAAATTCTTCTAATGATATATTAAATGATTATCGATATAAAAGACTAAATTCATTAGGAAATATATCAAAAATAAATAAAAACAAAAAAGAAACAAGACATGAGAAAAAATATTCTAACAAAAATAAATCATATTTAGATATTCCAACATTTTTAAGAAAAAAATAAAATTTAAAAAATAAAAAGTATTTTTAAAAAATTATTTAATATAAATAAAAAATTATAGAAAAGAGATAATATTAATGAAAAAAAAATTTAATAAAAAATTTAAATTAACTTCTTCAGCTATCTCTTATATAAAAAGTTTTCTAAATAATAAAAAAAAAGATATTAAATTTAGAATATATATAACTGGTGGAGGATGTAGTGGATTTGAATATGGATTTAAATTTGAAAAAAAAAATAATATAAATGATGTAATAATAAAAAAATCTAATATATTAATAATTATTGATCCAATTAGTATTCAATACTTAACTGGAAGTAAAATAGATTATATTGAAACATTAAATGGATCAAGATTTGTTGTAAAAAACCCTAACGCTAAATCTACATGTAGTTGCGGAACATCCTTTAGTATATAAAATATAATAAAAATGAAAATAATAATTGTTTCAGCACTAAAAGAAGAAATCACTTTTTTAGCAAAAAAAAAAAATTTTATAAAAGAAAAAAAAATATTTCATAAAAAAATATTTAATAAAAAAATTATTTTATGTAAAATAGGTATTGGAAAAACATCAGCTGGAGTTAACTGTGCTTTATTATTAAAAAAATATAATCCAAATCTTATTATAAATATTGGAACCGCAGGAAGCTTAAATAAAAGATTAAAAATTGGAAGCTTAATTATTCCTAATAAAGTTTGTTACTACGATGTAAACATGACTAGTTTTAAACAATTAATTGGCCAAGTTGAAGGATTTCCTCAAAAATTTTTAATAAATTCTAAATTTTTTTCTAAAACTATATATTTTTTAAAAAAAAATAATTTAAAATATATAACAGGACTATCAATAAGCGGCGATCAATTTATTAATAACAAAAAAAAATTAAAAAAATTAAAAAAAAATTTTTCTAATGCAATATCTGTAGATATGGAATCTGCTTCAATAGGACAAACATGCTATATGTTTAAAACTCCTTTTTTAATTATACGTTCTATTTCTGATTTTTCTACAAAAAATTCTCATGAAATATACAAAAAAAATAAAAAATATTCTATCAAAAAATGTTCATATTTAATATATAAACTAATTAAATTTTTTTAAAATACTTTTTATAAAAAAAAAAATATCAATAAAAATTTTGATGTTATGTAAAATAATTTAAAATTCATAACATCAAAAAAATATATATAAAAAAAAACAAAAAAAAATACAAAAATTTTTATTTTATATTTAATAAATCAGTTATAGTTTTTTCTTCTATTTTAGATGCAGATTGAATTGATTCATATAAAGTTGGATGTGCATGCATAGTTAAAGAAATATCTGAAATATCACATCCCATTTCTATAGCTAAAGAAATTTCTCCCAATAATTCTCCAGCTGTTCTTCCAACAATAGCTCCCCCAATAATTTTATTATTTAACTTGTTAAATATTAATTTAGTCATTCCTAAAGAAGAATTTGATACACATGCTCTTCCAGAAGCATTCCATGGAAAAATCGAACAATGATATTTTATATTTTTTTTAATTGCTTCTTTTTCAGTCATTCCTACCCAACATACTTCTGGATCAGTATAACAAATATTAGGAATTACTTTTGTATCAAAATAATGATTTTTTCCAGAAATTACTTCTGCAGCAATATGAGCTTGATAAATTCCTTTATGAGCTAACATAGGATGCCCTGAAACATCACCAATAGAAAAAATTCCAGGAATATTAGTTTGACATTGATCATCTATTATAATAAATTTTCTATTATCTAATTTAACATCAATATTATTTAAATTTAAATAATCTATATTTGGAAATCTTCCAATAGAAACAAGAATAACATCATATTTTTTTTCTTTTAAAACATTTTTAGTATTTATCTTAACTGTAATATGTTCTTTTGAAAAATTTATATTTTCTATAAAAGAATTTAATATAATATTAAATTTATCTGAAATAGATTTTATAAAAAATGAACTTACATCAAAATCAGCAGAAGAAAAAATCATATCAGAGCTTTCAATTACATCTATTTTAGATCCTAAAGAACTATATACTGTTGCCATTTCTAAACCAATAACACCAGCTCCAATAATTAACATTCGACGGGGAATAAAAGGAAGATTAACAGCATCTGTAGAATACCATATTCTTTTATCTTGAACTTTTATTTGAGGTAACTTTATAGAACTAGAACCAGTAGCAATAATTGCATAATTAAAATTTATTTCTTTAGTAGAATCATTATTTTTTACTAAAATTTTGTTTTTATTTAAAAAAGATGCCATTCCTTTTAATACTTTAATTTTTCTTTGCTTAGATAAAATTTTTAATCCAGTATTCATTTTTCTAATTAACTGATTTTTCCAAGATTGAATTTTTTTAAAATTAAACTCTGGATTATTCGTTATAATATTTAATTCAAAAAATTCTTTATATTCCTGTAAAACTTTAGAAAAATGTAAAAGAGCTTTAGAAGGTATACATCCTACATTTAAACAAACGCCTCCTAAAACTGAATATTTTTCAATTAAAACAGTTTTTATTCCTAAATCAGAAGCTCTAAAAGCTGCAGAATATCCTGCTGGACCTCCTCCAATTACCACTAAATCTGTATTCATTACTTTATTCATTTTAATTTCCAAAAGTTAAAATTACTAATAAATAGTTTCAAAAAATGTATCAATTAAAATAATAATCTATAAAAATTTTTTAAATTTTTATTTAAATTCTTAATAAAAAGAGCACCATCTACTCCATTTATTATTCTATGATCATATGATAATGATAAAGGTAATAATAAACGAGGAACAAAATTATTATTTTTCCATATTGGTTTCATTTTCGCTCTAGAAACTCCTAATATTGCTACTTCTGGAGAATTTATTATCGGAGTAAATTCTCTAACATCAAAATTTCCTAAATTAGATACAGTAAAACTTCCTTTATTAATTTCATTAAATGTCAATTTATTTTTTCTAGATTTTTTAGATAAATCTAATAGTTCATCAGAAATATTTTTAATCGTTTTATGATTTACATTTTTAATTACTGGAACAAAAACACCATCTTTAGTATTTACTGCAACTCCAATATTAATATCTTTTTTAAGAATTATTCTATCTTTTTTACGATGCAATATACTATTAAATTTTTTAAATTTTAAAAGATTCAATGAAATTGCTTTTATTATAAAAGTTAATAAAGTAAATTTTATATTTAAATTAAGATAACTTTTATTAATTTTTATTCTAAAATTTTCTAATTTTGTAATATCAATTTCTGCAAATTGAGTAACATGCGGTATTTCAATCCAATTTTTAGAAAAAATTTTGCTTGAAATATTTTGAACTTTACTTAAAAAAACTATTTTTTTAAAATTATTAGAAACATTCAATTCTTTTTCTTTAGAGATTAATTTTAAATACTTTTTAGATTTTAATTTTTTTTCAGTATTATCTTTTAAAGAATTTATATAATGAATAACATCTTCTTTCAATATTCTACTTTTTCTTCCAGTTCCTTTTATTTTTTCAATAGAAATTTTAAATTTTCTACATAATCGTTTTACAGAAGGAGATGAATGTATTAATTCAATTTTTGAATTATTATTTTTATTTTTATTTAAATTTAAAATTATTTCTGAATTTTTATCAGTATTTTTTAAAAAACTAGAAGATTTGTTTTCCAAATTGATTTTACTTTTTGAATTTTTTTGACTTAAAGATAAAATTGGAGAATTAATTTTAACAATATCTCCAACTTTTACGTAAATATTTTTTACAATACCTTCTTTAGTACATGGAATTTCAATAGAAGCTTTTTGCCCTTCAACAATAATTAATCCTTGATCAATTCTTAATTTATCTAAAGGTTTTATTAAAATTTCTATCACTTCTGCTTCATCTATACCAATATCAGGAACTTTGATTATCATACTCATTAAATTTATATACCCCTTTATGATAAACGTGGATTTACTTTATCTTTTTTGATATTGAATTTTTTTATAGCATCCACTACTAATTTCATATTTATTTGTTCAAATTTCGCTAACTCTCCTAAAGCTGCTATAACAATATAATATTCATCAATTTCAAAATAATTTCGAAGATTTTTTCGACTATCTGAACGACCATAACCATCTGTTCCTAAAACTTTATATGAACGAGAGGGTACATATTTTCTAATTTGTTCAGCGTATAATTTCATATAATCTGTAGAAACAATAGCAGGTTTATTATTCATAATTAATGATATATACGGAATTTTTTTTTCTTCAGAAGGATGTAATAAATTCCATCGATCACAATCTTGACCATCTCTTGCTAATTCAGTAAAAGATGTCACACTATAAATATCTGAACCAATATTATAATTTTCAAATAAAATTAATGCAGCTTTTCTTACAAGCCTTAGTATCGATCCAGAACCTAATAATTGAACAGACAATTTACTAGGAAAACTTTCTAATTTATATATTCCTTTACAAATTCCTTTCTTCGTTTCTGGAATAAATTTTGGCATACGATAATTTTCATTTGTTGTAGTAATATAATAATAAATATTCTCCTGTTTTTTTCCATACATTCTTTTAATTCCGTCTTGAATAATTACTGCTAATTCATAAGCATAAGCAGGATCATAAGAAATACAATTAGGAATTGTTAAAGAATAAATATGACTATGCCCGTCTTCATGTTGTAAACCTTCTCCATTTAAAGTAGTTCTTCCTGATGTTCCTCCTATTAAAAATCCTCGAGCTTGTTGATCTCCTGCAGCCCAACATAAATCTCCAATTCTTTGAAAACCAAACATAGAATAATAAATATAAAATGGAATCATTGGAAAATTATTAGTGCTATAAGATGTAGCAGAAGCTAACCAAGATGCAGCAGCACCTAGTTCATTAATCCCTTCTTGAAGTATTTGACCACTTTTATCTTCTTTATAATATGATAATAAATTTTTATCTTGAGGAGTATAATTTTGACCATTTAAATTATATATTCCAATTTTTCTAAATAGTCCTTCCATACCAAAAGTTCGAGCTTCATCTGCAATAATTGGAACAATTCTTTTACTTAAATTTTTATTATTTAATAATATATATAAAATTCTTACAAAAGCTATTGTAGTAGATATCTTTTTTTGTTGCTCAATTAATAAAGGACTAAAATCTTTTAAATGCGGAATACTAAAATATGAAGAAAAATTTTTAATTCTTTCCGGAACATATCCTCCCAGTTTTTTTCTTTTATCATGTAAATAATTATATTCTTTTGAAAATTTTTTAAAATGTATATATGGAAAATTCTTTAAATCTTCATCTAAAATAGGTATTTTAAATTTATTTTTTATACGTTGAATATCTTCAAAATTAATTGTTTTAACTTGATGAGCAATATTATTTCCTTCAATTTTGCTCCCCATTCCATAACCTTTAATTGTATGAAAAAATATTACTACAGGTCGCAATTTAATACTTTTTGCTTTTTTAAATGCAGCATAAACTTTTTTAAAATCATGACCTCCTCTATTTAAATCCCATATCTCATCATCTGTCATATTTTTTACTAAATTTAAAGTTTCTTGATATTTTCCAAAAAAATATTTTCTAACATAAGCCCCATTTTTTGATTTAAAAGTTTGATAATCTCCATCAACTGTTTCATTCATTAATTGAATTAATTTTCCAGTTTTATCTTTTTTTAATAATCTATCCCATTTATCTCCCCAAATAACTTTTATTGTTTTCCATCCAGCTCCATTAAAGAAACTTTCTAATTCATTAATAATTTTTCCATTTCCTACAACTGGACCATCTAATCTTTGTAAATTACAATTAATAATAAAAATTAAATTATCAAGTTTTTCACGAGCAGCAATATTTATAGCTCCTTTAGATTCCGGTTCATCCATTTCTCCATCACCTAAAAAAACATATACAGTTTTTTTTGAAGTATCTTTTAAATTTCTATTTTTTAAATACTTTAAAAATTTTGCTTGATAAATAGCACAAATTGGCCCAAGACCCATTGAAACTGTTGGAAATTGCCAAAAATTAGGCATTAATTTAGGATGCGGATAAGAAGATAAACCATTTCCATTTATTTCTTGTCTAAAATTATTAATTTGTTTTTTTGTAATCCTTCCTTCTAAATAAGCTCTAGAATAAATTCCAGGAGAAATATGACCTTGAAAATAAATTACATCACCAAGATCAAAATTATTATTTGCATGAAAAAAATGATTAAAACAAACTTCATAAATAACAGCTGAAGATTGAAAAGAAGATAAATGTCCTCCAAGATCTAATTTTTTTTGAGATGCCTTTAAAACCATCATTATTGCATTCCAACGAACTGCTGAACAAATTTTTTTTTCTAATTCTATATTTCCAGGATAAATTGGTTCATTTTTAACAGAAATTGTATTTATATAATCAGAAATATTTTTTTTAGTTTTAAAAATATTAATTTTTTTATATTTTTTTAATATTTTATTTATTAAAAAAATTCCTCTTTTATAGCCATCTTTCTGTATTATAGATTTCATTGAATCTAACCAATCTTTTGTTTCTATAGGATCTATATCAATGTCTGTATAATAATCTTTAGACATAGAGTGCTCCTTAATTTTTCATTTTAAAAAAATTTATAATATATTTTATAAAAAATTAACATATATATAAAATTTTTATTTAAAATAGATTAAATTTGAAATTATTATATATTTATCAAATTAAAAAAAATAAAATTAAAAAATTTTAATATTTTTATAAAAATAAAATTTTTATAAAATTTTAAAAAATTTTAAAAATTATATTTATTAAAAATTTTTTTATTTTACAGAACCATGACAATGTTTATATTTTTTTCCAGATTTACAAGAACATAATGAATTTCGAGAAAGTATAGTTGTACCAATATCTTCATCATCATATTTTCTAAATTCAATATTTGTGTTTTTTTTTAAAAAATTTCTAATTTGTTTAAAACGATCTGGGTGAATAGAAAACTTATAATTTATTTCTTTACTTCCATATGGATCAAAATGAGAAAGACAAATACCACTTAATTCTAATATTACTTCATATTTTAAAGACTCTAACATATTTGAAAAAATAATAAAAGATTCACGTTTATATTCTATTTTAGGGTCTTTTTGAGCATATCCCCTTAAATGTATTCCTTGTTTTAAATATTCCATTTCAGATAAATGCTCTTGCCAAAAAAAATCTAATTTTTTTAACATGACAGATTTTTCTATATTTCTCATGTTTTTTCGACCTATCAAATTTTCTTTAATCAAATAATTTATCTTAAATTTTTGTAATGTTTGATCTAAAATAAAATTTTTAAGATCTATATTTTTTATTTTTGAATAACCAAAAAAAGATATTTTCATATTAAATTTTTTAAAAAAATAACTCTCCAATTTTAATAAACTTTTTTTTATTTTAATAGAATTTTTTAAATTTAAAAAATTATTAATTACTTTTAAAAAAACATCTTTAGAAATACTTTTTATAATATTTTTAATTTCTTCTTTATTAATTAAAGCATTCCTTTGTTTATAAACAACTTTTCTTTGTTCATTAATAATATTATCATATTCTAAAAGTTGTTTACGAATATCAAAATTCATATTTTCTACTTTTTTTTGAGCATTAGAAATAGCTCTATTTACCCAATTATTTTCAATTGAATCTCCATATTTCATTCCTAAATTTCTCATTATATTAATTACTTTATCTGAAGTAAAAATCCTCATTAAAGAATCTTCCATAGATAAATAAAATCTAGAAGATCCAATATCTCCTTGACGACCTGATCGACCTCGTAACTGATTATCTATTCTTCGAGATTCATGCCTTTCAGTTCCAATAACATGCAATCCACCTACAGATAATACTAATTTATGATTTTTTTTCCAATTTTTATCTTTAAAATAAACATTTTTATGTTTTTTTTTAATTTTTTTAATATGTTTATCTTCAAAATATCCGCCTAAAATAATGTCTGTTCCTCGTCCAGCCATATTAGTAGCAATAGTTACTGCTCCTAATTTACCTGCTTGAGAAATAATTTCAGCTTCTTGTTTATTAAACTTTGCATTTAAAACATTATGTTTTATTTGAAATTTTTTCAAATAATTAGAAATTATTTCCGATTTTTCTATAGATACTGTTCCAACTAAAACAGGCTGTTTTTTTAAATAACATTTTTGAATATCTTTTATTATAGATTCAATTTTTTCTTTTTCTGTTAAATAAACTAAATCTGAATAATCTTTTCGTATCATTGGTTTATTAGTAGGTATTACAACAGTATCTAAATTATAAATTGAACGAAATTCAAAAGCTTCTGTATACGCAGTTCCAGTCATTCCTGACAATTTTTTATATAATCTAAAATAATTTTGAAAAGTAATAGAAGCTAATGTTTTATTTTCATTTTTAATTAATACATGCTCTTTAGCTTCAATTGCTTGATGTAAACCATCTGACCAGCGTCTACCTTTCATTATTCGACCAGTATGCTCATCTACTATAACAACTTCTTTATTCTTTACTAAATAATCAACATCTTTAGTAAATAATCGATGAGCTTTTAAAGAAGTAGTAACATGATGTAACAATTTAATATTTTTTGAAGAATATAAAGATTCTTTTTTTTTTATAATATTTTTTTTTACTAATATTTTTTCTATTTTAATTAAACCCCTTTCAGTTAAATAAACTTGTTTTGATTTTTCATCTAAAAAAAAATCTCCTGAACCAGTAAAAGATTCTGTATCTTCTTTATCTTGCTGATGTAAACAAGATACAATTGTATTAATATGAGCATATAACTTAGAACAATCATCTTCTTCTCCTGAAATTATTAAAGGAGTTCTAGCTTCATCAATTAAAATTGAATCTACTTCATCTATTAATACATAATTTAACTTTCTTTGTACTTGATTATTTTTAGACATAACCATATTATCTCTTAAATAATCAAATCCAAATTCATTATTTGTTCCATAAGTAATATCAGAATTATAAGCTTCTTTTTTTGAAGAAACAGATAATTCAGGTAAATTTAAACCAACTGTTAAACCTAAAAATTCAAATAAAAATTTATTTTTATTAGCATCTCTTTTAGATAAATAATCATTCATAGTAACAATATGAACTCCATCTCCTGTAAGCGCATTTAAATATGCAGGTAAAGTTGATGTTAATGTTTTTCCTTCACCAGTTTTCATTTCTGCAACGCATTGATTATTTAAAACTATTCCTCCTAATATTTGAGAATCAAAATGACGTAATCCAAAAACACGCTTACTTGCTTCTCTCACAATAGCATAAGATTCAATTAATAAATTATCTAACAATTCTTTTTTTTTAAGACGTTTTTTAAAAATTTTAGTTTGATTTTTTAATTTTTGATCAGTAAAATTTTTATAAAAATTTTCTAAATCATTAATTTGTTCAACTATTAAATTAAGTTTAATTAATATTTTATCATTTCTACTTCCAAAAATTTTTTTTAAAAAATTTAAAAACATATATTTTCTCTTTAATTAAAATGTAATATTATATAAATTAAAAAATTTTTTAATTTTTTAAAAAAATACATATTAAATAAAATTACAATTATTTTGAAATATTTCAAAACGCTTTGGATAATTTACAGACGATAAATATAATCCATTTGCCAAAGCTGTTGGCCCTGCAAAAATTCTATTTTTTAAATTAAGAACATTTAACAACCACAATATACTTTTTTTTTTTCGACCAATTTCAATTAAACATCCCACAATATTTCGAACCATTTTATATAAAAAAGAATTCGCAGTAATATCAATTATTATAAAAAAATTATTTTTTTTATATACTTTAATTTTTAATATATTTCTCCAAGAACTATAAGATTGACATCGAGCAGCACGAAAAGAAGAAAAATCATGCTCTCCAAGTAAAAATTTACTAGCTTTATTCATTTTACAAACATCTAAATTAAAAAAAATATTATTTACTCTATTTCTTAAAATAGAAGATCTAACAAAATTGTTGTAGATAATATATCGATAACTACGAGAAACAGCAGAATAGCGTGCATGAAAATCTTGTAAAACATTTTTCACCCATATTACAGAAATGTCTTTTGGTAAAAAACTATTTACTCCAATCATCCATGAAATCTTTTTTCTATAAGAAAAAGTTTTAAAATGAATAACTTGATTATACGCATGAACGCCAGAATCTGTTCTTCCTGCACAAAATATACATATTTTATGATTAGCTATTTTTGATATTGCATATTCTAATTTTTCTTTAATTGAATAACCTTCTATCTGACTTTCCCATCCATAATATAAACTTCCATCATATTCTATACCAAAAGCCAATTTAAACATTTTAATCTAACCTTTACTTAAAATAAATTTAAAAAAATTTGTATTAAAAATTGTTAAATATTAAAATTTTAATATATTATAAATCAAAAATATTTTTACTATAAAAATTAGTATTAATTTTATTTATTAAAAAATTTTAAAAAATATATATTTCTAAAAAATATTTAATTTCATATTATAAATATCTCATGTATATTATAAAATCTATATATTGTTATAGTGTTTTTTTTATTTTTTTTTTTTAAAAATAAAATTATATTAAGGAAAAATTTTATGAGAAATAATAAAAATTCAAAAAAAACTTCATTAAGTATTCTTACTATTGCTGGAGTATGTTCATATAAAAAAAAAAAAAATGAAAAATATATGAATATTAATCAAATTAATCATTTTAAAAAAATACTTGAAACTTGGAAAATGCAACTAAATAAAGAAAAAAAAGATTTATGTTATATATCAAAAAAATCTTCTAATTTTCCCGATCCAATTGATAGAGCAGTTCAAGAAGAAGAATTTAGTTTAGAATTAAGAAAACGAGATAGAGAAAATACATTAATAATAAAAATAAACAATACTTTAAAAAAAATACAAAATAAAGATTTCGGATACTGCTCTACATGTAATGTAGAAATAGGAATTAAAAGATTAGAAGCAAGACCAACTGCTCACTTATGCATTGACTGTCAAACATTAGAAGAAATTAGAAATAAGCAAATGCTAGGTTAAAAAATAATAGATAGTGAAAAAAGATTAATTCTATTTCACTATCTTAATAAAAAATATTTTTAAATAAAATATTAATATTAACAATTATTTATAATATTAAAAAAAAAAAAAAAAAAAAATATGAACATCTTTTTAATAACACAAATACTTTTACTATAAATGAATCATATGATAATAATTCCTAAAAGAAAACATAATATATCTCGAAATAAAATCAGCAAAAATGCTATTAAAATTTTATTTAGACTACATAAATCTGGTTATGAAGCATATCTTGTAGGAGGAGGAGTTAGAGATCTTATTCTTGGAAATAAACCAAAAGATTTTGATTTAACCACTAATGCTACTCCATCTGAAATACAAAAATTATTTAAAAATTGCAGATTAATTGGAAGAAGATTTCAAATTGCTCATATAATGTTTAAAAAAGAAACTATCGAAGTATCCACTTTTAGAGGTCATAATAATAAAAAAAATTCTCAAAAAATATTTAAAAAAAAAAAAAATTTAGGTATACTTTTGAGAGATAATATATTTGGTAAAATCGAAGAAGATGCCGAAAGAAGAGATCTTACTATTAATACTTTATATTTTAATATTATTGATTTAAGTATTAGAGATTATGTAGGAGGAATAAAAGATATAAAAAAAAAAATTATTCGATTAATTGGAGACCCTGAAACAAGATATAGAGAAGACCCAGTAAGAATATTAAGAGTTATTAGATTCTCAGCACAATTAAAGATGAAAATAGAAAAATATACAGCATTAGCTATTCCAAAATTGTCAAAATTAATATCACATGTTCCATCAGCAAGATTATATAATGAATTAAATAAATTATTACAAACAGGATTTGGATATAAAGCATATAAAAAATTAAACAAATTTAATTTATTAGAAACTATTTTTTCTTTTCCTTTTATACATTATAATAAAAAAATTAAATTATTAATTAGTTCTTTAATTGTAAAAGTATTAAAAAAAAATGATTTAAGATTTAAAAAAAAACAAAAAATTAATATAGAATTTTTATGGTCTGCTATTTTATGGTATCCATATTTTTTTCAAACAATACAAATAAAAAAAAAAAAAAAAATAAATTACAAAGACGCTTCTAACATATCTTTAAAAATAATTTTAAAAAAAGCATCTTTATTATTATCTATTCCTAAACAAATAATTGAATCTATTAAAGAAATTTGGAAAATAATAAATTTTATTACATATAACTCAAAAAAAATTTCGTTAACAACAAAAAAAAATATAAAATTTTTTGAAGCATATAATTTATATGTTATAAAAAAAAAAATAGAAAAAAATAAAAACATAAAACAAATAAAATTAAAAAAATATAATAATTTTAAAAAAAATAACTTTATAACAAAATAATATTTTTAAAATATTTTTTAAAAATTAAAAAATAAATAAAATAATTTTATATTAACTTAAAAATACAAAAAAAAAAATATTAAAAAATATTATAAATAAATATTACAAATTTTAAAAATAAAAAAATTTTATAAATTCTATAAAAAAAATATTACTTATTTATAAGTTTAAATAAATAATTTCTAATAATTTTTTATAAAAAATATAAGTTTAAAAAAAAATAATTTATTAAAAAATTTTGTAAAATTTTTTAAAAAAATTTTTATAAATTTATGAAAATTTTTATTAATATTAAAAAAAAAAAAAAATAAAAATAAAAAAATACATATTTTTTAAAAAATAAATATAAAAAATATTTTAAAAAATAATTTAATAAAAAATTTTTTAAGATTTTTTAAATACTATTTTTCCTATATATGGTAAATGACGATGACATTGTGCATAATCAATTCCATACCCTACAACAAAATCATTAGATATGGAAAAACCAACATAATCTATCATTAAATTTACTTCTCTACAATCTGGTTTATCTAAAAGAGTACATATAGAAATAGAACAAGGGTTTCTTAAACGCAATATCTCTAAAACTTTACTTACAGTTAAACCAGAATCAATAATATCTTCTACAAGAAGAACATTTTTTCCATTAATATCTTCATCTAAATCTTTTAATATTTTAACATCTCCACTTGAAAAATTATTTTTACCATAACTAGAAGTAGTCATAAAATCTACTTCATGTTTAATTTTTATAACTCTACATAAATCTGCAATAAAGATAAAAGAACCTCTTAATAAACCAATTAAAATTATTTTATTTATATTATTTTTATAATTTTTCGTAATTTGTTTACCTAATTCTTTTACTCTATTTTGAAGAGAAAAAACTGATATAATAGGTTCTATAATATATTTCATATATTTTTTAATTTTTAATAAATTTTAAATTATTTTTAAAAAATATAAAAAATTAATAATTTTTATTTTTTTATTAAAAATAAATTTTTAATAATATTTTAAAAATATTAATTTTTTAATAATAAAAAATTTTAAAAATTTTTAAAAAAATTTTTATTAATTTTAAATTTTAACATAAAAAAATAAATTTATACAAATTTCATTAAAATCTTATACATAAAAATAAAAAAAATTAATATTTTTTTTTATTTTTTTATATAATATATAATAATTTTATTTATATAAATATATAAAAAATATATCAATTTATTTATTTTATAAATAATTTAGGAGAATTTTTAAAAAATGATTAATATTTTAAAATTTGGAGGAACTTCATTAGCTGATGCAAAAAAAATCTTATTTGTATCAAAAATAATTGAAGAAAAATCAAGAAACAATCAAATTGCAGTTGTTTTATCTGCTCCAGCAAAAATAACAAATTATTTAGAAAAACTTATAAAATATTCAATAAAAAAAAATAACTTTAAAAAAATTATTTTAAAAATACAAAATAAATTTATTAAAATAATAAAAAAAATTTTTAAAAAAAAAAATAAAATTTTCTTTAAAAAAATATTAAAAATTATTAAAAAAGAAATAATATTTTTAGAGAAAACAGCAAAAAAAATATATAACTCAAATAAATGCTCAAAAATTATTTTTGCAAAAATAATTTCTAAAGGAGAAATACTATGTACTAATATTGTAAATAATTTATTAATTTCTAAAAATTTAAATACTTATTTAATAAATCCTATAAAAAAAATTATTTCTACAGGAAATATATTAGAATCATATGCTGATATTAGTTTATCAACAAAAAAATTAAAAAAAATTAATATTTCTTCTAAAAAAATAATATTAATGCCTGGATTTATTGCAGGAAATAAAAAAAATCAATTAGTTTTATTAGGAAGAAATGGATCTGATTATTCCGCTGCTATATTATCTGCTTGTTTTAAAGCTAATTCCTGTGAAATTTGGACTGATGTAAATGGAGTTTTAACATGTGATCCAAAAATTGTTTCTAATGCAAAAATATTAAAAAATCTTACATATGAAAATATTACAGAATTATCAAAACTAGGAGCAAAAGTTTTACATCCTAAATCTATATCACCTCTAAAAAAATTTAATATTCCTTGCTATATTAAAAATACTTTCAACAAAGAATATCCTGGAACAAAAATATTTAAAAAAAATAAAAATAAAAAAAATAAAAATTATCCGAGTGTAACATATATAGATAAAATATGTTTATTCAAAATTAAAATAAATAACTATAAACAAAAATATAAAATAGAAAAAAAATTACTAAAATCTATAAAAAAAAAATACATATCTATAATTTTATTTTCTAATTCAATAAATTCAAATTATATAAATTTTTATATAGAAAAAAAATACCTTAAAAAAACTAAAAAAATATTTCAAAAAATATTTAAAAATTTTATCAATAAATTTGAAAGAAAAATTAAAATAAAAAAAAAATTATCTATAATATCTATTGTTCAAGATAAAATTACAAAAAAAGATAAATTAATTAGAACAATATATAAAAAATTAAATAACTCAAATATTAAAATAATTTCCACAATAAAAAATGACTCAAAAAATTCTATTTCTTTTATTATAAAAACTAAAAATAAAATTACTGCAATTAAATTAATACATAAAATAATAATTAATAAAAAAAAAATTGTTGAATTATTTTTATTAGGAATTGGAGGAATAGGAAAAACTTTATTAAAACAAATTTCTCAAGAAAAAAATATTTTAAAGAAAAAAAATATCAGTATAAAAATTTGTTTAATATCAAATTCTCATAAATTATTATTTAAAGAAAATGGAATTAAAACTAAATTATGGAAGAAAAATTTTAAAAAAACAAAATATAATTTTACAAAAAAAAATAAATTAATTTTAAAAATTTATAAAATTATCAAAAAAAATTGTTATATTAATCCAATAATTATTGACTGCACTTCTAGCACAAAAATATCAAACCAATATATTAAATACATAAAAAAAGGATTTAATATCATTGCTGCAAACAAAAAATTTAATACTGGAAATATAAAAAAATATAAAAAAATAAGAAAAATAGCCTATAAAAAAAATAAACAATTTTTATATGAAACAAATGTTGGAGGAGGTCTTCCAATTATACAAACAATAAAAAATATTATTCAAACAGGAGATAAAATAGTATATTTTCAAGGTATACTATCTGGATCTTTATCATTTATTTTTGGAAAATTAGATGAAGGAATGCTATTTTCAAAAGCTGTTAAAAAAGCAAAAAAAATAGGATTTACTGAACCTGATCCAAGAGAAGATCTATCTGGTTTAGATGTTGCAAGAAAACTATTAATTATTGCTCGTGAATCTGGATATAATTTAGAATTAAAAGATATAAAAATTGATAAAATACTTCCTAAAACTTTAAACAAAAATATTAGCGTAAAAGAATTTTTAACTCAAATAAAAAAATTTGACAAATTTTTTTTAAAAAAAAATTTATTAGCTAAAAAAAATCTAAAAAGAATAAGATTTATTGGAACAATTGATAAAGTAGGAAATTGTAAAATTAAACTTTCTGAAATCGATAAAAAAAATCCATTATATGAAATAAAAAATGGAGAAAATGCATTTACATTTTACAGTAAATATTATCAACCAATACCACTAGTTATCAGAGGATACGGAGCTGGAAAACAAGTTACTGCATCTGGAGTTTTTTCTGATTTATTAAATTCTATTTTATAAAATTATGTACATTTAGGAAAAAAATATGATAAAAGTATATGCGCCAGCATCTATTGGAAACTTAGGAGTAGGATTTGATATACTAGGAGCATCAATAACTCCTATAAAAAATAAAGAATTGTTAGGAGACTACGTCTCAATTAAATTATCAAACTTATTTAAATTAACTAATAGTGGAAAATTTTCAAAAGAACTTCCAAAATCATATAAAAATAATATTGCTTGGAAAGCATGGCGTCTTTTTTCAAAAAAAATAAAAACAAAAAAAAATGTACATATTACATTAGAAAAAAATTTACCTATAAGCTCTGGACTAGGTTCAAGCGCATCATCTATTGTATCAACACTAGTAGCATTGAATATTCTTTTTAAAAATCCCTTAGATAAACACAAATTATTATATTTAATGGGAAAAATAGAAAAAGATGTTTCTGGTGGAATACATTATGACAATGTTGCACCTTCTTATCTTGGAGGGGTTAGATTAATTATAAATAATAAAAAAAATATTTCCCAAAAAATTCCATATTTTAAAGATTGGTTTTGGGTTATTTCATGGCCAGGTACTAAATTATCAACTCTTGAATCTAGATTAGTTCTTCCTAATACATATTCTAAAAAAACTTGTATACAACATAGTAAAAATATATCGTGTTTTATTCATGCGTCTTATACAAATCAATCTAATCTTGCTGCATCCTCTATAAAAGATATTATTGCTGAACCATTTAGAAAAAAACTAATAAGAAATTTTTCTCAACACAAAAAAAATATAAAAAAAATAGGATCTATAGCATACGGAATTTCAGGATCAGGTCCAACTATTTTCTCTATATGTGATAATAAAAAAACAGCAAAAAAAATTAAAAAATATTTTTTGAAAAATTACGTTGAAACAAAAAAAGGGTTTTCTTTCATTTGCAAAATAGACTCTATTGGAGCTAGAACTATAGGAATAAAAAATTAATGAAATTATATAATCTAAAAGATAAAAATGAAATAGTAAATTTTTCTAATGCAGTAAAATTAGGTTTAGGATCAAAACAAGGATTGTTTTTTCCCGAAAAATTACCAATTCTTTCTCAAGAAAAAATTACAAAACTTTTAAAAAAAAAATTTATTCCTAGAAGTCAAAAAATTTTATCGTTATTAATTGGTAATGAAATACAAAAAAAAAATATATATTCTAGCGTAAAATCAGCTTTTTCTTCTTATAAACCAAAAATTTATAATCTAAAAAAAAATATTTCATGTTTTGAATTATTTCATGGACCAACTTTAGCTTTTAAAGATTATGGAGCTAAATTCATGGCTCAAATACTTTCGTTGTTAAATAAAAAAAACAAAAAATCAACAACTATTTTAACAGCAACGTCTGGAGATACTGGAGCAGCAGTAGCACACGCATTTTATAAAATTAAAAATATAAAAGTAATTATATTATATCCCAAAGGAAAAATTAGTGATATTCAAAGAAAATTATTTTCTACTTTAGGAAAAAATATTACAACAATAGCTATTGATGGAAGTTTTGATGACTGTCAAGAATTAGTAAAAAAATCATTTAATGATCAAGAAATAAAAAAATATACACAATTAAATTCTGCAAATTCAATAAATATTAGTAGATTATTTGCTCAAATATGCTATTTTTTTGAAATATTTCATTTAATTCATAAAAATTCTGAAAAAAAAATAGTTATTTCTATACCATGTGGAAATTTTGGAAATTTAACTGCTGCTTTGCTAGCAAAATCTATGGGTTTAAAAATAAAAAAATTAATTTTATCAACAAACTCAAATGACACAATACCAAGATTTTTAAAAACTGGAATATGGAATCCTTTTCCAACTATTTCTACAATTTCTAATGCAATGGATATTAGCAAACCAAATAACTGGACTAGAGTACAAGAAATATTTAAAAGAAAAAAATGGAATATTAAAGATTTAGGTTATGGTAGTGTATCAGAAAAAGAAACAAGAAAAAAAATACAAGAACTATTTAAAAAATATAAATATATTTCTGAACCACATTCATCTATAGCTTATACTCTTCTTAAAAGAAAATTAAAAAAAGAAGAACACGGAATTTTTTTAGGTACTGCTCATCCAATTAAATTTAAAAACACTGTTGAAGAAGTATTAAAAATAAAATTAAAAAAACCAGATATAATTTCTAATTTATCTAATTTAAAAGAATTATGTCATAATATTAAACCTAATTTTAATACACTTAAAAAAATTTTAATTAATACATAAATATTATATCAGAGAGGAAATACATTTCCTCTCTAATAAAATTTTTAAAAATATTTTACTAATAAAATATTTTTTTATACATTGAACAAGAAATGAATAATATCCCCATCTTGAACAAAATAATTTTTTCCTTCCAATCTTAACTTTCCAGCTTTTTTTACAGATATTTCAGATTTATATTTTATAAAATCTTTATAACTAATAATTTTTGCACGAATAAATCCTTTTTTAAAATCGCTATGTATAATTTTAGATACATCTATACATTTTGAATTTTTTAAAAAAGGCCATGCTCTGATTTCTTCTTTACCAACAGTAAAAAAAGTTTTTAAATTTAAGATTTTGTAAATAGAATAAATAATTTTAGATAAGTTAACGGATCTATTATTAACATTTTTATATACTCCTGTTAAAATATTTGGACAAATAGTATTAATAATGTCTTTCTTTAAAAAATTTTTTAATTTTTTAAAATTAACATTATCTTCTTTATTTTTACTAATATTGATTAAAAAAATAGTTGGTTTTAATGTTAAAAAATTAAATTTTTTAATTAAAAAAATTTCTTTTGATGAAAAACTTAATTTTCTTAAAAAAATAAAATTTTTTAAATTCAATAAACATTTATTTAATAAATTTTTTTCTTCTATTAAAAAACTTTTATTATTATTTTTTAAATTTTTTAATAATAAAAGATTTTTTTCACAAATATCTATATCCGAAAAAATTAATTCTGTATTAATAATATCAATATCACCAATAGGATCAATTCTATTATGAACATGTGTAATTTTATTATCTTTAAAACAACGAACGACATGTATTAAAGCATCAACTCTTTTAATTTCATTTAAAAATTTGTTACCTAAACCTTCACCCTGAGAAGCTCCTTTTACTAAACCAGCAATATCTACTATTTTTATAACTGATGAAATAACTTTTTTTGGAGAAACAATTTTTTTTAATTCAATTAATCTTTTATCATTAACATAAGAAAATCCTATATTTGGATTAATAGTACAAAAAGGAAAATTTAAAGATGGAACATTCATTTTTGTTAAAATATTAAAAATAGTAGATTTTCCTACATTTGGTAAACCAATAAGTCCACATTGAACACTCATATTTCTCCTTTTTTATTTTTTTTTTTTTCTTTCTTTTAAAAAAATAAAAAAATTATTAAAATTTTTTTTTAAAAATTAAATCAATTGATTTATTAATAGATTTTAAAATAATTGTTTTTTCTTCAAAAGTTGGTTTAGATAACACAAAATTAGAAATATCTTTTCGAGAATTAGGCCGACCAATACCAATTGATAAACGTTGATAAAATGTATTTTTTTTGAACTTTCTCATAATACTTTTTAATCCATTATGACCATTACTTCCGTATCCATATTTTAATTTTATATTTCCAGGAAATAAATCTAACTCATCATGAATAATTAATATTTCATCTAAAGAAATATTATATAGTTGAGATATTTTATATATAAAATCACCATTTAAATTCATAAAAATATCTGGAAAAAGCAATAAAATTTTTTTTTCTAAAAAAAAAATTTCACTTTTATATCCATAGATTTTTTTTATTTTTTTAAATGTAACATTGAAATAATATGATAATGATTTAAGATACCAAATTCCAACATTATGACGTGTTTTATTATATTTTAAAATTGGATTTCCTAAACCAATTATTGCTCTTATTTTATTTAAATTGTTTTTCATAAAACCTAAAATTAAATTTTATTTTACTAAAAAAATTTTAAAACATGTAATTTTTTATAATTATACACTCTAATTAATAAAAATTTATAAAATATTTATATAACTAATTATAACAAAATTTATTTAAATATTACAAAGCAATGATTTTTCAAAATTTAAAGATGCTTGATCCCAATTAATAATATTAAAATATGATTTTATATAATCTAATTTATTATTTTGATATTTTAAATAATATGCATGTTCCCATAAATCTAATCCAATAATTGGAATTCCAGAATCTTTAACAAAATAATTACCCATTCTTGGATTATCTTGATTTATAGTAGTTGTTATTAACAATTTTTTTTTAGATTGTATTAACCATATCCATCCTGATCCAAAATGATTCATTGCAATATTAATAAAACATTTTTTAAAATTTTTAAAACTTAAAAAATTTTTCTTAATAGAAATTTTTAATTTCCCTTTTAAAAAAGTATTTTTTTTTAAAATTTTCCAAAAAAAACTATGATTAAAATGCCCACCTAAATTATTTCGAATATAATCTCTTTTTGTATCTGATATATACTCTAATTTAGATAATAACTTATTGACTTTATAACTAGAAAATTTTGTATTTAATAAACTATTATTTAGATTATTGATATACGCTTGATGATGTTTTGTATGATGTATTTCCATAGTTTTTGAATCAAAATATGGTTCTAAATAATCATATTTATAATTTAAAATAGGTAATGTATGCATTTAAAATCCTTATTTAAAAATATCTTAAAAATAATTTTTTAAAAAATTGATTGTTCTTAACATTATAAGATTAATATGTTAAATTTTAAATTAAAAAAAAATTTACACTAAAATTATTTTTTTATTATCACTAATACAAATAAAAAAATTAAATAAATTTATAAAATTTTAATAAAAAATAACTAATATTTCACTCATTATATATTTTAATTATGGAAAAATAATGTATAAAATAAAAAATCAAAGCCTTTTAAGTAAAAGATTTCGAACTTTTTATCCAGTAGTAATTGATGTTGAAACTGCAGGATTTAATCCAATAACAGATGCATTATTAGAAATTGCAGTAATTACATTAACTATGAATAATTACGGATGGTTAAATATCGAAAAAAAAATTCATTTTCATATAAAACCTTTTCAAGGTTCATTAATTAAAAAAGAAGCATTATCTTTCAATAAAATTGATCCATTTAATCCATTAAGAGGAGCAGTAAGTGAAAAACTTGCATTTAAAGAAATTTTTTCTGTAATTTATAATGGTATAAAAAAATACGGATGTAGTAAAGCAATAATTGTAGCTCATAATGCAAATTTTGACCATAGTTTTATTATGTCTGCATCAGAACGAATAAAAACAATAAAAAATCCATTTCATGCGTTTGCAACATTTGATACTGCTACTTTAAGTGGATTAGCAGTAGGACAAACTGTATTATCTAAAGCATGTCGTGCTATTGGTTTATCTTTTGACAACTCTCAAGCTCATTCTGCATTATATGATACTCTTCAAACCGCAAATTTATTTTGTAAAATAATAAACCGATGGAAAAAATTAGGAGGATGGCCTATTAAAAATAACACAAAAAAAATATAAAAAAGAAAAAAAAAAATTAAAAAAAATAATAAAATTTTTTATAAAAAATAAAGATATGATGCATTTTAATAAAAAAATAATATACATCATATCGAATTTTTATAACTTAAAATACTTTTAAAAAAAATAAAAATATAACATATAAATTTATTATAAATTTTTTTTAATTTTTTTTTATCTTTTTCAAAGTATTTTTAATTATTTTTTTTAATTTTCCATTTTTATAAAGTTCAGAAATAATATCACATCCACCAATTAATTCTCCTGAAACCCATAATTGAGGAAAAGTTGGCCAATTAGAAAAATTTGGAAGTTCTTTCCTAATATCTAAATTTTTAAGAATATCTACATATACAAATTTTATTTTTAAACTCAATAAAATTTGAACTACTCGAGAAGAAAAACCGCAACTTGGAAATTGAGGAGATCCTTTCATATAAAGTAAAATAGGATTTTTTGAAATTTGATCTTTTATTTTTGAAATTACATTCATCTAAAAATTTCCTTTTTTTTTAAAAATAATATAAATAATAAAAAAATATAAAAATGTATTATATATAAAATAATATTTGTAATATTACAACATATAATATTATACTATTCTAAAATAAATATTAATTTATTTAAAATTTAAATATTTTTAAAATTTATTTAATATAAATACAAAAGGGGTTGATTTTGGATTTGACAAATAATTCTCATACTAGTGTGCATGACGAGGTCGGTTTGCCTCGCTAAAAAACCGAAATATAAAATATCTGCAAAAAACAAACAGGAATATGCTTTAGCAGCTTAAAAAACTGTTATAAAGCCCATTTATAAATCTATTTGATTTTTTCTCTTTCAAAATTAGATTAATATTTAAAATAAATGGTTCAAAAAAATAAGAGATTATATGTAAATACTGTTTTGATACTTACATATTTAAAAAAATAAAAACTACGTTTCTTTAAATTGTCTTAAATAAAAAAGAAAAAGAGAAATCATATAAGACTAATCATGTAGTAACTCTAGTAAAAAAATTGTTTGGACGCGGGTTCGAATCCCGCCAACTCCAAAAAAAATTAAAAAAAAATCATTATTTATAAATTTTATTTATATTAAAAAAATTTTTAATATTAAAATATATAAAAATATTAATTAAAAATATTCTTGTAAAGATTCTATAAATAAAAATTTAATTCGGTGAATTTTATGAAAATTTCAAAAAATTGTAAAAAAAATTTTTCAGATGAAAATTTAAAAATAAAAAAAATAAATACTAAAAAAAAAAAATGTAAAAAAACCGAAAAAATAAAAAAAAATCTAAAACAATTACAAAAAATAAATATTTTAAAACAAAAAATCTCTTTAAAAAAAAAAAAAATAAAAGAATTACCATTAAGATATTTTGCAAAAATCGAAAATATTAAAAAAAATACAAAAAATCAATATTTTTTAATAAAAAAAAATAAAAAAAAAGATTTTTTCAAAAAAATTTGTATAATATTAAATGATTTAAAAAAAATAATATCTAAAATATCAAAATTTAAAAATAAAAATCATCCAAAATTTCAAGGAATTACTTTAATTAAAAACTCACTAAAAGACATAATAAAAAAAAATAAATTTGAATAAACAAAAATATAACTAAAATATTTATTTAAAAATAAAAAAATAAAAATAATAATAACTAAATATAAAAAATAAAATGGCTTTTTTATAATAAAGCCATTGATTAAAAAAACATAATATATTTCAATTAATAATATTTTTTCTTATTAATTAATAATTAATTTACTATAAAAAATTTATTAAAAAATTTTATATTACTAATATAAATAAAAAATTTAAAAAAAAATTTTTTAAAATAGTACAATTTTTTTTAATTATATATATTCTATAAAAAATATTACTCCAATATAAATTAATTAATAAATTAAATAATTTATAATTTTTTTTATACTAAATTTATATATAATTAAAATATGTCATACAATATTTTTTAAAAAAATAAAAATATTAATTTTAATTTAATTAAATTTATTTAAAATTTTAATCTAAATTTTATTTTTTTATTAATATTTAACTTAACTTATTTAATATATTTTTTTATAAAATAAATAAAAAATTAAATTATTAATTTTACTAAAATATTTTTTTGATTATTTAAAATATTAATTCTTATTATAAAATTACTAATTTATATCATGTATTTTATTTTAATAAAAAAATTAATAAATTTTTTTATTTTTTAATAAAAATTTTTTATATTATTTATTTTTAAAATATTTTAAAAAATATATATTATATTAAAATTTATAATTATATTTTTTATTATTTAATTTAAATTTTTTTACTTTTTTAAAATATCTTATGCAAAAAAAATAATAAAAGATTATAATAAAAATATATTTTTAATAAAAATATTTTTTTTATATCTTTATAAAAAATTTATAAAAATAAATTTTTATTATAAAAAACTTTCAATAAGAGATATTATAAATGTCATTAGTAACCCAAAAAGCACCAGATTTTACAACTTCAGCAGTTTTAAAAAATGGAAAAATAAACGAAAATTTTAATTTTAAAAAATATATTTCAAACAAAAAAGCTGTTTTATTTTTTTGGCCAATGGATTTTACTTTTGTATGTCCATCAGAAATTATTGCATTTAATAAACTTTATAACGAATTCAAAATTAGAAAAGTAAAATTAATCGGTATATCTTTTGATTCAGTTTTTGTTCATTTAGCATGGCAAAAAACTAAATATAAAAAAGGTGGAATTGGACCAATAAAATATGTAATGGCTTCAGATATTAAAAGAGAAATACAAAAATCGTATGGAATAGAACATCCTAAATTAGGAGTAGCTCTAAGAGCTTCTTTTTTAATTGATGAAGAAGGAATAATAAGACACGAAGTTATCAATGATCTTCCATATGGTAGAAATATACAAGATATGTTACGTATAATAGATGCATTAATATTTCATAAAAAATTTGGAGAAGTTTGCCCAGCAAATTGGAATATTAATAAAAAAGGAATACAACCTACTTATAATGGAATATCAGAATATTTATCTAAAAATATAAATAAAATTTAAAAATAAAAAAATATTCGATTAATTAAATTTAAATTTTTTACTATGAAAATTAATTAATCGAATAAATAAAATATTCAATCAAAAAATAAAAATATCCATAAAAAATTTATAAATAAATAATAAAAAATATAAATAAAATATATTTTTTTATAAAATATTTTTTAATAATTATTATCTTCGTCATCTTCTAATACATTATTAGAAAAATTTTCATCATCAAAATTATTATATTTATCATCTTCTAAAATATTTTTAATATCTGTATTTTCATTTTCATTATTTAAAAAATTTTCATTTTCAATAGAAACATTATTTTCTGGAAAATCATTTAAATCTCTTTCATAATCTAAATTTTCTGATAATAATTTATTTGAAATTAATGATTCTTCAAAATTATTATTGTTAACGTCTTGTATTTCTTCAACAATATAATTTTCATCAAAACTATTAAAATTATCTTGCTTATTTTTTTTAAACAAATTCATTAACATATTTCCAGCTATCATTCCTCCTGCAACCCCAGCAGCAGTTTGTAAAGCTTGACTAAAAAAACTACTTCCTCCATTATATGAACTTGTACTTTCATTTAAAATTCTATTTTTTGGAATATAATTATTATTAGAATTAGAAGTTAAACTTTCTTTAGAATTAAAAACATCTGAATTATCTTTTTTTGAAGACGGTATATATTTATCTAATAAACCAGATAAAAAACTTTTTTTACTTTTAATATTAGAAAATTTTTTATTTTTTTTTTGAAAACTTTTTATAGAATTATGTAATTTTTTAATAGCAACTTCCTGAATTAAAATAATTTGAATCATATAATACACAGAATTAGGTTGATTAAAAATACAATCTTTAATAAAAATTTCTGCTTTTTTATCTCTTTCTGATGAATCATTTTCAGCTTTTTTTAATCGTTTAAATAAATCAATGATTAAATTTTTTTCTTTATTATCCATATTTTCCTTTAATCAATTAATTTTTATTTAAGTAATAAATTTCAAATTTATCAATATATTAACAATTTTAAAAAAAAATAAAAATAAAATAAAAAAATAAATATTATAAATATTTTAAAATAAAATATAAAAATAGTAAAACTCTATTTTATAAAAATTATAAATTCTAATCTTATTTTTTCTAAATTATATCTAGCTAAGATTCACCGAATCACTTCAATATGTTATAATTATAACAAAAAATAAAGGTTTAAAATTATATATAAGAGAAGCAATTTAATGAACAAATTTGCAAAAGAAATAATAGAAGTAGAAATTGAAAAAGAACTTAAAAATTCTTATTTAGATTATGCTATGTCAGTAATTGTTGGAAGAGCTCTTCCCGATGCAAGAGATGGTTTAAAACCTGTTCATAGAAGAATACTTTTTGCTATGCATATACTAAATAATAAATGGAATAAACCATACAAAAAATCTGCTAGAATTGTTGGAGACGTTATTGGAAAATATCATCCTCATGGAGATACCGCTGTATATGATTCAATTGTAAGAATGGCTCAATTTTTTTCATTAAGATATATGTTAATAGATGGACAAGGAAATTTTGGATCAATAGATGGCGATTCCCCGGCCGCAATGCGATATACAGAAATAAGAATGTCAAAAATAGCACATACTCTATTAAATGATTTAGATAAAAATACAGTAAAATTTATAAAAAACTATGATGGATCTGAAAAAATACCAGAAATTCTTCCTGCAGAAATACCAAATCTATTAATAAATGGATCATCTGGAATTGCTGTTGGAATGGCTACAAATATCCCTCCACATAATTTAAATGAAACAATCAACGCTTGTTTAAAATATATAAAAAATCCACAAATTAATTTAGAAAGTTTAATGAAATATATACCTGGTCCAGATTTTCCTACATTTGGAATTATTAATGGAAAATCAGGAATAAAAAAAGCATATAAAACTGGAAAAGGAAAAATTTATATTAGAGCTCGAGTAAAAATTGAAAATAACATTAAAACACAAAAAAAATCTATAATAATATTTCAATTACCATACCAAATAAATAAATCACGATTAATAGAAAAAATTGCAAACTTAATTAAAGAAAAAAAAATAGAAGGAATTTCTGCTTTAAGAGATGAAAGTGATAAAGATGGAATGAGAATTGTAATTGAAATTAAAAAAGAATTTATTTCTGAAATTATTTTAAATAAATTATATAAATTAACATCTTTACAAATTTCTTTTGGAATTAATATGGTTGCATTATATCAAGGAAAACCAAAATTAATGAACTTAAAAGAAATACTACAATCTTTTATTTCACATAGAAAAGAAATAGTCACTAGAAGATGTATATTCAATTATAAAAAATATAAAAAAAAAATTGTCTTACTTGAAGGTTTAACAATTGCTTTAGAAAATATTGATAAAATTATATCTTGCATAAAAAAATCTAATAAAACAAAACAAGCAAGAACTTCTTTATTATCACAAAAATGGAATATAAGTAATTCTATAAAAAAATTAATTGTTAGAAAAAATAAAATTAAAAAAAATATTCAATACAAAAAATATATTTTTTCTATTATACAAGTTAATAAAATATTAAACACTAAATTAAATCGCTTAACAAATCTAGAACACAAAAAAATTATTTTACAATATTTAAAATTTAAACAAAAAATATCTAATTTAAAAAAAATATTAAAAGATGATAAAAAAATGATTCAAGTGATAAAAAAAGAACTCAAACTAATTAAAAAAAAATTTGGAGACAATAGAAAAACAGAAATAACAGATAAAACATCAAATATTACTATACAAGATATGATTACTTCAGAAGATGTCGTAGTTACTTTATCACATTCAGGTTATGTAAAATATCAACCAATTACAGAATATGAAGCACAAAAAAGAGGAGGAAAAGGAAAATATGCTGCTAAAGTAAAACCAAAAGATTATATAGAAAATTTATTAATAGCAAATACTCATGATACAATATTATGTTTTTCTAGTAAAGGAATCATATATTGGATGAAAGTATATCAATTACCAGAATCTAATAGAAATTCTCGAGGAAAACCTATAGTAAATTTATTACCTTTAAATAAAAAAGAACGTATAACTGCTATTTTAGCATTAAATAAAAATCAAAATAAAAAAAATATATTTATGGCAACTGCTTTAGGAATAGTTAAAAAAACTTCTTTAAAAAAATTTCAAAATCCTAGAAATAAAGGAATTATTGCGCTTAATTTAAAAAAAAATGATGAATTAATAGGAGTTTCATTAACTAGTGGAAATGATAATATTATGTTATTTACATCTAAAGGAAAAGTAGTTCAATTCTCAGAAAAATACGTAAGATCTATGGGAAGAACAGCTACCGGTGTAAAAGGAATTAAAATAGAGAAAAAAGATAAAGTAGTTTCTTTAATTATTCCGAAAAAAAAAGGAGAAATATTAGTTATTACAAAAAAAGGATACGGAAAAAGAACTCATATTAAAGAATTTCCTATAAAATCAAGAGCTACAAAAGGAGTAATTTCAATAAAAATTACAAAAAAAAATAAATCTGTTGTAAAAGCAATCCAAGTAAACGAAAAAAATCAAATAATTATTATTACAAACTCTGGAAAATTAGTGCGAACTCGAGTATCTGAAATAAATATTTTAAAAAGAAACACTCAAGGAGTAATATTAATACGAATGTTTAAAAAAGAAAAAGTAGTAGGATTACAAAAAATTCAAGAAGATCTTCTATAAAATAATAGAAATACAACAAAAAAATGTATTTTACGTAATATTTATTTATTAAAAATAAAATTTAAAAAATAATAAAATTTTAAAAATAAAAAAAATTTTTTAAATAGGTAGATTGACATGAAACAAAAATTATATGTCATAAAAAGAAACGGAAAAAAAGAAAAAATTAACTTAGAAAAAATTCATAAAGTATTAAACTGGGCATCTAAAGGACTAAAGAAAATTTCTATTTCTCAAATAGAATTAAAATCAAGAATACAATTTTATAATGGTATTACAACAATTAATATTCATGAAACTTTAATTAAATCAGCAGCCGACTTAATTTCAAAAAAAAATACAGATTATCAATATCTATCGGCTAGATTAGTTGTTTTTCATTTAAGAAAAAAAGCATATGGACAATTTTATCCTCCTACTTTATATAAACATATAAAAAAAATGATAAAAAAAAAAAAATATGATAAAAATTTATTAAAAATGTATTCAAAAAAAGAAATTAATATCATAAATAATTTTGTTGACCATAAAAGAGACATGAATTTTTCATATGCAGCAATTAAACAAATGGAAGGAAAATATCTAATAAAAAATAGAATTACAGGAAAAATATATGAAACTGCACAATTTTTATATATTTTAATTTCTGCATGTATATTTATAAAATATCCAAAAAAAAATAGATTAAAATATATTAAAAAATTTTATAATGCTATTTCTACATTTAAAATATCATTACCTACACCTATAATGGCTGGTGTAAGAACTCCAACTAAACAATTTAGTTCATGTGTATTAATTGAATGTGATGATAATTTAGATTCAATTAATGCTACATCTAACGCAATAATAAAATATGTTTCTAGAAGAGCGGGTATTGGAATTAATGCAGGAAAAATTAGAGCCATTGGAAGCTCTATTAGAAATGGAGAAGCTTTTCATACAGGATGTATACCATTTTATAAACATTTTCAAACAGCAGTAAAATCTTGTTCACAAGGAGGAGTTAGAGGAGGTTCAGCTACCTTATTTTATCCAATTTGGCATTTAGAAATTGAAAATTTAATTGTTCTAAAAAATAATAGAGGAATAGAAGAAAATAGAATTAGACATATGGATTATGCTGTACAAATTAATAAATTAATGTATAAAAGAATGATACTAAATAAAAAAATTACTTTATTTAGCCCATCTGAAGTTCCAAATTTATATAAATATTTTTTTTCTGATCAAAAAAAATTTAAAAAACTTTACATAAAATATGAAAATAATAAAAAAATCAGAAAAAAAATAATTAATGCATTAGATTTATTTACATTAATACTCAAAGAAAGAACTTCGACTGGTAGAATTTATATTCAAAACGTTGATCATTGTAATTCTCATAGCGCTTTTAATCCTAAAAAATCACCAATAAAACAATCTAATTTATGTTTAGAAATTACATTACCTACTAAACCAATTAACAATATTAACGATAAAAACGGAGAAATCGCTCTTTGTACATTATCCGCTATTAATTTAGGAACAATAAAATCACTAAAAGATATTTATAATATTTCTAATCTAATAGTTCGAGCTTTAGATGAAATATTAGATTATCAAGAATATCCAATAATATCTGCAGAAAAAAGCGCAAAAAATAGAAGATCATTAGGTATTGGTGTAATAAATTTTGCTTACTATTTAGCAAAAAATAAAGTTCGGTATTCTGATGGAAGCGCAAACAAATTAACTCATAGAACGTTTGAAGCTATACAATATTATCTTTTAAAAACCTCTTGCAAATTAGCAAAAGAAAAAGGTAAATGTAAATTTTTTAAAGATACAAATTACTCTAAAGGAATTTTACCAATTGACACATATAAAAAAGATATTGATTTAATATGTTCTGAACCCTTACATTATAATTGGGAAAAATTACGAAAAAAAATACTAAAATATGGATTAAGAAATTCTACTTTATCTGCACAAATGCCTTCAGAAACGTCTTCTCAAATATCTAATGCAACTAATGGAATTGAACCTCCAAGAGGTTTTGTAAGTATTAAAATTTCAAAAGATGGAATATTAAAACAAATTGTTCCTGAATACAACAAACTAAAATCATACTATGAATTACTATGGAATATTCCAAATAACACAGGATATTTACAATTATCTGGAATAATTCAAAAATTCATTGATCAATCTATTTCAACTAATACAAACTATGATCCAAAAAAATTTTTAAATGAAAAAATTCCAATGAAACAATTAATACATGATTTACTTACAGCATATAAATATGGAATTAAAACATTATATTACCAAAATACTAAAGATGAATCTAAAAATTTAACAAATGAATTATTTGATAAAAATAAAGATTCAAACTGTAATAGCGGAGCATGTTTTCTTTAAAAAAGAAAATTTAAAAAAAATGAAATTTAGCACTTTTTCTAAAAAAAAAAATAATCAATTAAAAGAACCAATGTTTTTTGGGCAATCAGTAAATATATCTAGATATGACCAACAAAAATATACTATTTTTGAAAAAATTACAGAAAAACAACTATCTTTTTTTTGGAGACCTGAAGAAATCGATTTATCAAAAGATAGAATAGATTTTCAAAAATTACCTGAACATGAAAAACATATCTTTACAAGTAATTTAAAATATCAAACTTTATTAGATTCTATACAAGGAAGAAGCCCAAACATATCTTTTTTGCCAATTGTATCATTACCTGAATTAGAAACATGGATAGAAACATGGTCTTTTTCAGAAACAATTCATTCAAGATCATATACACATATAATAAGAAATATTACTAATTCTCCTAATTTAATATTTGATAATATTATTAATAATAAAAATATTTCAAATAGAGCAAAAGACATTTCAAAATATTATGATAATTTAATTAAATCAATATATTATTGGAATTTATATGACGATAAAAAAAAAATAATTAATAAAAACAAGCAAAAAATTAATTTTAAAAAAATGCAAAAAAAATTATATTTATGTTTAATAAGTGTAAATGCTTTAGAAGCTATTCGATTTTATGTAAGTTTCGCTTGTTCATTTGCGTTTGCTGAAAGAGAAATAATGGAAGGAAATGCTAAAATAATTAAATTAATTGCAAGAGATGAAGCTTTACATCTAACTGGAACTCAACATATAATAAATATTTTTCATCAAAAAAAAAATGAAGGAATGTTAAAAACAAGTTTAAAATATAAAAATCAAGCATATAAAATATTTATTACAGTAGCAGAACAAGAAAAAAATTGGGCAAAATATCTTTTTAAAAATGGATCTATGCTAGGTTTAAATGAAGAAATATTATGTCAATATATAGAATATATTACAAATATTAGACTTAAAGCTATTGGTTTTAAACCATATTTTAAAATTTTTTCTAATCCTCTTCCTTGGATAAATTCTTGGTTAATTTCTGATAACGTTCAATTCGCTCCACAAGAAACCGAAACTACATCTTATCTTGTTGGGCAAATAGATTCTAACATATCAAAAAATTATTTCAAAAACTTTAAATTATAAATGACAAGAAAAATTATAATAAAAAATAAAAATTCTAAAATAATATATATAAAAAAAAAAAAAATTTTGTTAACAACATTATTAAAAAAAAATATTAAAATAGACTACCAATGCAAAGAAGGTTATTGTGGAACTTGTCGAATAATTCTTCTTAAAGGAAAAATATTGTATTTTAAAAAAAATACTTTAGCTTCTTTGCAAAAAAATGAAATTCTATCCTGTTGTTGTTCAGTAATTAGTAATATTATTATAAAAATATAAAAATATAAATTTTTATATTCTAAAAAAATAAATATAATTAATACTTAATAGATTGAACTGCAGTTAATGCTATTGTATATAAAATATCATCTACAGAAGCTCCTCTTGAAAGATCATTAACTGGTTTTTTTAAACCTTGAATCATAGGTCCTAAAGAAAATGTAAAACATGTTCTTTGAACAGCTTTATAAGTAATATTTCCACTATTTAAATCTGGAAAAATAAAAATATTAGCATCTCCTAAAATTTTAGAATTTTTAAATTTAATTTTAGATATATCAAAATTAGTAGCTGCATCATATTGTATTGGACCTTCTACAATTAAATCAGGACGTTTCTTACGAACTAATTCAGTTGCTATTTTTACTTTATCTACCATTTCTCCAGAACCAGAATCTTTAGTAGAATATGACAACATAGCTATTTTAGGAACTATTTTAAAAATTTTTGCAGACTCTGCAGATTGTATTGCTATTTCAGATAAATCTACTGCAGTAGGATTAATATTAATAGCACAATCACCGTATATAAGAACTTTATCTGGAAATAACATAAAAAATATAGAAGAAATTAAACGTGTATTATTTTTCATTTTTACTATTTTTAATGCAGGACGTATAACATTTGCAGTAGTATTTATAATTCCAGCAACTACACCATTATATTTTTTATCTGTTATTAACATTAACATTGATAAAATTATTGTATTTTTTGCTAAAATTTTTTTACATTCATTAATGGATAAACTATTATTTATATTTTTATAAATTTTTATATATTTTTTACTAATATCTTTAGGATCATAAATTTTTAATTTTTTTGGAACAGAAAGTCCTAATAATAAAAATTTTTTATAAATTTTTTTTAAATTTCCTAAAATAATGCAATTACACAATTTTAATTTATAACATAAATAAACAGCTTGAATAATTTTTTTATTTTCACCTTCAGGTAAAATAATTGTTTTTCTTTCTTGTTTTGATAATTTTTTTAATTGATATAAAAATTTGTACAAAGAAAAATTTTTTTTTGTAAATTTTTTTAAAAATATAGAATTTAAATTTGTAGATATACAAGACGTAGATATATTTTTTTTATAAATTTCTTTAATATTTTTCTTTTTATATACATCAATAACATGATTTAAATAAAATAATAAATTTATAATATTAATATTTTTAAAAAAAATTGAAACTTTATTTTTTTTAAATATTTTATAAATTTTACTATTTAAAATATAAGATTTGTTGTTTCCTATACATAATACAAAAAAATTTATTTTTATTTTTGTATTAATAAATATTTTTTCAAGATAATGTAAATCGTTTGAACAAATAATTAATAATGTATTTTTATTAAAACTATCAATTTTTTTTATATATTTAATTTCAAAAAAAATTATTAATTTAATAATATTTTCTTTTTTATTTAAAAAAAATAAAGGAGTAGCAAATAATAATTTCATAAATAAATCTAATTTAATAGAAAAATTGTTTTTATAAAAAGAACAAATTCCTAATATTGGAATATTTTTATAATTAAAAAAACTATTTAAAACATCTTTTTTTTCTTTAAACTTAAATTCTTTAGAATAAGGTAAAAAATTATTTTTCAGATTTGTTAAAATTTTTGATTCATGTGAATTAATAAAAACTCCTAAAATTTCAGAAGACGTATTTTGTAAAAAAAAACTATTTATAAAATGAAATTTATAACGAAAATCTTCAAAAAAATTATTTTCTGGAGTAATTACAAAAATTATAGACGCATTTAAAATTCTTGATATATCTAAATTTAACTGATTAAAAAAATTTGTTGAAATATTTTTAAAAAATGTAATACCTTCTATTAAAACAAATTTTTTAATATTATGAGAATTATAACGATCTAATAACTTTTCTAAATAAAAAGAATATTTTTTTTTTTTTAATAATATAGAATATTTTTTTAAAAAAATTGGTTTAATAAAATTAATAGATTTATCTATTTTTTTTAAATAATACGAAGAATTTTTTATAATATTATTTAAATTATTTGTTTCTACAAAAGGATTCCAAAAACTAAAATTTATATTATTTTTTATAAAAAAATTAGATACATTTAAAGAAACTGATGTTAAATCTATATTTTTTCCTATTGGAATTAAAATAACTTTACGTGTCATATAAAAACCCTTAAAAAATTATAAAAAAATATAAAATTATTTCTATTTTATCAATTTTATCAATTTATACGTCTCAAGAGCAATAAATAATTCTTCATTCGTTGGTATTACTAATATAGAACGAGAATTTTTTTTATTAATAAAATAATTATTTGTTGTTTTAATAGTATTATTTAAATTGTTATCTAAATAAAATCCTAATAAACTTAATTTTGAAATTACTATTTTTCTAATTAATTGAGAATTTTCTCCAATACCTCCAGTAAAAATAATTGCATCTAATCTATTATCCATTAAAATACTATAAGAACTAATATATTTTGCTAATCTATAACAAAATATTTCTATAGCTAATTTTTCTTTTTTATTTTTATTAAAATTTTTCTCTAAAAATCGACAATCACTACTTTTTTCACTAATTCCTAAAAAACCAGATTTTTTTGTTAAAATTTCTTCTATTTTATCTAAACTTATTCCAATTTTTTTATGCATAAAAAAAATTATAGCCGGATCTAAATCTCCACTTCTTGTTCCCATTACTAAACCTTCTAATGGAGTTAAACCCATAGAAGTATCAATAGATTTCCCATTTTTTATAGCTGTAACTGAGGATCCATTTCCTAAATGACAACTAATAATATTTAATGAACTTTTTTTCTTTTTTAAAATATAAGAAGATTGTTTCATTACATAATTATGACTAATTCCATGAGCTCCATAACGTTTAATTTTATATTTTTTATAAAATTTATAAGGTATAGCATATAAATATGCTATTTTAGGTAATGATGAATAAAAAGATGTATCAAAAACAGCTACATTTTTTTTTCTCAAATTTGGAAAAAATTTATAAGAAAGTTTAATTCCAATTAGATTAGCAGGATTATGTAAAGGAGCAAAAACTGAAGATTTTTCAATTTCTAAAATTATTTTATCATTAATTACTACAGATTGTGTAATATTTATTCCTCCATGAACAACTCTATGTCCAATTCCATGAATTCGTTTAAAATACTTTAAATACTTTTCTTTTAAAAAATTTAAAACAAAATCTAAAGCATCATTATGATTAGTATAATCATCTAAGAATTTTATGTATAATTTAGAAAAAATATTTAATTTTAATTTAGTTTTTTTTAAAAATAAACATTCAACTATTCCAAATATATATATCTTTTTAGATATCGGATCTAATATAGAAAATTTTAAAGAAGAACTTCCGCAATTTAAAACTAAAATCAATTTTTTTGACATTTTTAAATACCTAAATTTTAATAAATTTATAAAAAAATAAAATTAAAAAAATAAAAAAATATATTTTTTTAATAAAAAATTAATATTAAAAAATTGTTAAAAATCTTAATTTAAAACAAAATTTTTATTTTTTATAGACTCTATTTTTAATTTAATAATATCACTAATTGGATCGTCAGGGCATTTATTAACAAAATATAATAAATCTTTTTTTGCAACAGAAAAACATTCTAATTGAGCATATATTAATCCTCTGTCTCTAATCTCATAAGGATCTTTTGGATACATTTTTAATAATAAATTACTAATATTTAAAGCTAATTCAATTTTTTTTTCATCTATTAATACTGATTTTAATGTATTTAAAATTTTTTTTAAAATAATTTTTGATTTAGATATTTCTAAATATTGTGTATACATTATTGCAGTAGAACTAATATTTCCTTTTAACCACAATTCTAATATATTATATTTTACAAATTCTCCGTTAAAAGGATTAATAAACAATAATTTTTTATTAGGTAATTTTAATCTTAAAAGAAATTGAGTAGGAAAAATTACAGGATGTAAAGGAATTTTTAATTTATTTGAAAAATATAATAAAATAATTCCTAAAGATAATGCAGTACCTTGACGAGTTTTTAAAACTTTATCTAACCACAACACATCTGATAAATTATATCTTCCAGTTATTTCTCTAAAATTCCAATTTAAATAAAATAATTCTAATAATTTTTTCAACTTTCCTTTTGATGTTTTCTCGAACATAGTATATTTTTTTGCTTTATTAATTTTTTTTTTTAAATCAATAAATAAAAAATCTTTAGAAAAATTTTTTTTAATTTTTTTCAAAGAATATAAAAATACTTCTAAAATAGTAGTTTTAGAAAAATTAATATTAGAAAAAAGTTTCATATTAGTTACCAAAATAAAATTTATATAAAAAATAATAAAATTTTATTAAAAATTTTAAAAATATTTATTTAATTTAAAATTTAAACTAAAATTTTAAAATTTGACCTATAGTTACTCTATTTAATCCACTATAATCTTTATATGTTTTAACATTAATGTAATTATATTTTTTAAATAATATCTGTATTTCACGTTTTTGATTCCATCCATGTTCTAAAAGTAACCATCCTTTATTATTTAAATAATTTTTAGAATTCTTAATAATAATAATTATATCAGAAAATCCATTATTTTCTGAAACTAATGATAAAATAGGTTCATAAAAAATTTCATTTGTTAAATTACAAAATTCTTTTAAACTAATATATGGAGGATTGCTTACAATTATATCGTATTTATTTTTATGTATTAAAGAAAACCAATCACTAACAAAAAAATTTACATTTTTTATATTTAATTTTTTAGAATTATACAAAGCTACTTTAATAATTTCTATAGAATAATCTACTCCTGTAATTAGACAATTAGGTTTAGAAAATGCAATAGAAATAGCAATATTCCCACAACCAGTACCTAAATCTAAAATTTTAAATGGAGAATCTCCAATTATTTCCAAAGATCTTTCTACCAAAATTTCACTGTCTGGTCTTGGAATAATAGTACAACGTGATACAAAAAAACTTAAAGACCAAAATTCTTTTTTATAAGTTAAATAAGATAAAGGTTCGTTATAAAATCTACGCATTACTAATTTATTTAAAATAATAATTTCTTGTTCTTTTAAAACATAATCTTCAAAACAAATAACCCAACTACGAGATTTTTTTAAAACAAAACTCAATAAAACTTCTATATCTAATCTTGAATTATTAATATTTTTTAAACATTCTAATGATTTTTTTATCCATTCTTTAATTTTCATTCATTTATCTCAAATAAAGTAGAAAAAATTTTAGCTTGGTTTTCTTGCACAATTGGATCTATTAAAAAATCTAATTTTCCATCTAAAATTTCATCTAATTTATATAAAGTTAAATTAATTCTATGATCTGTTACCCGATTTTGAGAAAAATTATAAGTTCTATTTCGATCAGAACGCTCACCACTACCTAAAAGATTTTTTTTTTCTATAGAAGATTTTTTTTTTCTTTGTATACTTTTTTGATTTTGTATTCTTGCTTGAAGAACACTTAAAGCTTTAGCTTTATTTTTATGTTGGGACCTTTCATCTTGACATTCAACAGAAACTCCAGTTGGAATATGCGTAATTCTAATAGCAGAATCAGTAGTATTTACATGTTGCCCTCCTGCTCCAGATGATCTAAACGTATCAATTTTTAAATCTTTATTTTCAATTTTTATTTCATCTTCTTTTGGAAGTTCAGGTAATACAGCAATAATACACGTAGAAGTATGTACTCTTCCTTGTGTTTCAGTTTTAGGAACTCTTTGTACTCTATGTCCGCCAGATTCAAATTTTAATCTTCCAAAAGATCCTTTTCCTAAAATTTTTAATATAACCTCTTTAAATCCTCCATGTTCTCCATTATGACTATGAATTAAATCAACTTTCCAATTTCTTAATTCAGAATAACGAATATACATTTTATATAAATCTCCACAAAAAATTGAAGACTCATCCCCTCCTGATGCAGATCGAATTTCTATAAAACAATTCAGTAAATCTTTTGGATCTGATGATAATAAAGAATAATAAATTTTTTTTTTTATTTTATTTTTTTTTATTTTTAAAATTTTTATATCTTCCATAGCTAAAATATGCATTTCTTTATCTTTTAATAATTTTTTCGTATTTTTTATATTTAATTGATTATTTTTAAAATCTTTAAAAAGCAAAACAGTATTAGAAATTTTTAAATATTCACGAGATAAATTTAAAAAAAATTTTTTATTATTTATTGTTTCTTTTACAGATAAAATGCCTTCAATTTCATGAAATCTATTTTCTAAATATTCTAATTTTTTTAATATAGAACTTTTCATATTATCAAATAAACCTTTTTATTTAAAATTTATAATTTTTTTACATTTTTTTTTAAAAAAACATAACCTTTATGTTAATATGATTAAAAATTAATTATATCAAATTCTTTTCTATATTATATAATTTCAATAAAATTTTTTATATTATATAAATAAATTATATAAATTTTAAAAAATTATTTTTGTATTATTTTAAAATATAAAAAAAATTCTTTTAAATACATTTTTTATTTTTTTAATAAAATTTATAATATAAAATAATTATAAATATATTTATATTATTAAAATTTATAAAAAATAATAAATTAATAATTAACAAAAAAATTTTTTTATTTTTATAATTTTTATATATTTAATTTATTTTAAAAAATATTTAAAAATATTTAAACAAAAATAGGAATTAATATGGATGATTTAAAATTATTTGCTGGAAATTCTGTTCCTAAATTAGTAAATTTTATTGTAAAAATTCTTAATTCTAATTTAGGAAAATCTATAGTAAACCGATTTAGTGATGGAGAAATTAATGTAGAAATTAACGAAAACGTAAGAGGAGGAGACGTTTTTATAATACAATCAATTTGTTCTCCTTCAAATGATAATTTAATGGAACTAATTGTAATTATAGATGCTTTAAGAAGAGCTTCTGCTGGAAGAATTACAGCAGTAATACCATATTTTGGATATTCTAGACAAGATAAAAGAGTTAGATCAGCTAGAGTCCCAATAACAGCTAAAGTAATTGCAGATTTTTTATCAAATGTTGGAATAGATAGAGTATTAACCGTTGATCTTCATGCAGAACAAATTCAAGGATTTTTTGATGTACCAGTAGATAACGTTTTTGGAAGTTTAATTTTTTTAGAAGATATGTTAAAAAAAAATTTTTACAAACCTGTAGTCGTATCTCCAGATATTGGGGGTGTTATTCGAGCAAGAGCAATAGCTAAACTTTTAAATGATACAGATATAGCAATTATCGATAAAAGAAGACCAAATACAAATATTTCTCAAGTAATGAACATTATTGGCGATGTTAAAAATAGAGATTGTATATTAGTAGATGATATAATAGATACTGGAGGAACTTTATGTAATGCTTCCAATGCTCTTAAAAAAAGAGGAGCAAATCGAATATTTGCATACGCTACTCATCCTGTATTTTCAGGAAATATATTACAAAATATTAAAAAATCTGAAATCAATGAAATTATTGTATGTGATACAATTCCATTATCCAAAAATATAAAAAAATTATCTAATGTTCGAACATTAACTCTAGCTCATATGCTTGCTGAAGCAATAAAAAGAATAAGCAATGAAGAATCTATTTCAGCTATGTTTGAACATTAATTTTATTAAATTTTTCATAAAAAAATTAATTTTAAAGAAATAATTTTTATTTTTTTATTTTTTTACTCATTTTATCAATATACGCCATTCCAAAAGCAGAAAGGACAAAAGTTAAATGAATAACTACACATAAAATTATTTTATTATCTAAAACTTTTTCAGCTTCCATAAATAATCTTAATAAATGAACAGAAGAAATAGCAACAATAGAAGAAGCAACTTTATTTTTAATGGAATTTACATCCATAGTTCCCATCCAACCTAATCTTTTTTGATTATCTTTAATATCCATTTTAGATATAAAATTTTCATATCCAGAAAACATTACCATAACTAATAATCCACCTACTAAAGCAATATCAATTAAAGATAATACAACTAAAACTAAACCAGATTCTGAAATAATAAGTATTTCTGGAAGAATATATAAAACTTCTTGGAAAAATTTTAAAGTTAGTAAAATAAATCCAAAAGACAAACCAAAATATACTGGAAACATAAACCATCGAGAGGCATATATAATTTTTTCAATCATTTATTTTTTCTCCCATAATTATTTTTTTATTATGAAATAATTATAATAAGATAACATAAATAAAAATAATTTTTTTTATACAACATGATTTTTATTAAAAAAATTAAAAAAATACATAAACTTAAAAAAAAATGGAATTAAAAATGAATCTTTTAAATAAAAATAATTATTTATATGAAAAATATTATTAAATACATAAATACATAAAAAAATTAAACTAAAACCTCTAAAAAAACCAAAAAAAAACCCTAAAACTAAATTATTAAAATAAAAATTTCCAATAAATTTAAAAAAATCTTTAAAAAAATAAAAAACAAAACATTCACATAATAAAACTATCAATCCAAAAAATATAAAAATACAAATTAATTTAGTAAAAAATTGATCAACAAAAGATAACTCGTCTAAAATATAAAAATAAAATATATAAAATATAAAAATACCTAAAAAAAACATTAATAGAGAAAAAGTTTCTCTCACAAATCCTCGAATTAAACCTATCATAGAAGATAAAAAAACGATAAAAACAATATAATAATCATATTTATTCATACTTTTTCCAAATTTTTTATTAATCTATACCTTATTAAAAAAATAACTTTTTTAAAAAAAAAGTTATTTTTCATATTTTTTCTTTACATGTATTAAAAATATTAAAAATAATTATTTTAATAATTTAAAATAAAACATAATTTTTTAAAAATTATAAAAAAATATCTAATAAAATACAAAAATTAATAAAATTTATTTTATATAATTAAAATATTATATAAAAACACAATAAAAATTTTAAAAATAATCTTAAAAAATTTTAATTTTTTTATAATTTAAATAATTATTAAAAATAATTTGAATAAAAAATATTTAAAAAATAAAAAATAAAAAAAAAAAAATAATACAACATATATTTATAAAATAAATCTATAAAAAATAAAATAGTAAAATTTTTTAAAAAACAAAAATATTAAAAAAATTTATTTTCTTAAATAATAAATTTTAATATAATTTTATATTTTTTTTTAAAACTATAAAACATAATTATTAATTTAAAATATTAAATTAAAAATCTTGAAAAATTTTTTAATATATTTAAATTTAAATTTCATTTTTCCAACAAAAAATTAATTTAATCTGTCTTTTATAAGTAAAAAATAATAAAAAATTTACTCCTATAATTTAACTAATAATATATTTTAAACAGAATAATTTAAAAATTTTAAAAAATTTGGAAAAAATCCTATTAAAATTATTAATAAAGATAAACAAAAAATAACAATTTTAAAAAATTTATATAAATTAGTTTCAATAGGTAATTTATTTATAAAATATTTTTTCTTTTTATAAAAAAATATTTTTATAAAATTTATATAATAATACAAACTAATAACACTTTCAAAAAGAATGCTTATTCCAAAAAGAGTATTATGATTTTCAACAACTAATCTTAAAAGATAAAACTTACTAAAAAAACCTATTGTTAAAGGAAAACCAATCATAGAAAATAAAGATATTATAATTGATATAGATAAAATATAACTTTTCCAAAAACAACCCTTATAATTTTTAAAAGAATGAGAATTTTTATCTTTAAAAAATGCTGAAATAAGAGTCATTGAACTAAATAAAACAATACTGTTTAAAAAATATCCTAATAAATAAATTCTTGCTGCCTCATTAAATAAATTATCATTATATAAAAAAATTAAAATAATTAATAAATACCCAGAACTAACAATAGAAGAATAACCAATTAATCTTTTTATATTTTTTTGAAATAAAGCTAAAATACTTCCTATTAAAATAGAAAAAAAAACTATATATTTTAAAATTTTTAAAACAGATAAAAAATCTATATAAGGAAATAAAAAAAATAATTTTGATAAAATTACAAAAAAAATTATTTTTATTGAATTAGAAAAATAAATTAATACAGGAAAAGAAGTTACTTCATAAATATCAGGAATCCAAAAATAAAACGGAAAAACTGTAATTTTTATAAAAAAAGAAACTAAAATAAACATTAATCCAAAAAAAAATGAAACATAAAAATTTATCATTGAAAAAGAAACTAAAGACTTTAATATAAAAAAATTTAAAGTACCAGAAGAAAGATATATAAGAGAAATTCCTAATAATAAAAAAATAGATGAAATACTAGATAAAATAAAATATTTAAAAGCAGATTCTAAAGTTTTAAAATTTTTTGATGAATCATAACTTATCATTCCAAATAAAGGTAAAGATAATAATTCTATTCCAATAAATAAAGAAAAAATATTATTACATAAAAATAATAAACAACCACCTATATTAGATATTAAAAGTAATAAATAAAATTCTTCTTTATTAAATGATTTACTTCGTAACCATATATAAGAAATTATGCAAGTTATTATACTTCCTAAAAAAAATAATAGAACATAAAAAATACTTAACTGAAAAAATAAAAAATATTTTAAATTTATATTAGAATTATTTATTAATAAAATAAAAAAAAATAAAGAAAAAATTAAACCAAACAAAGTTGTTAAAAAAGATAAAAAAAAATTTCTTTTATGAATAATTATAAATAAATTTAATACAATTGAAATCGATAAAATTAACAAAGGAGATATAAAAAAAAACTGTTTAAACATAGAAATCATTATATATTTCACCTTAATTTAAAATAATATGAGGCATTCTTTCACTAATATGAAGCATAGAAGAATTAACAAATTGTAATATTATATTAGGATATAATCCAATAAAAATAATAAAAAAAGATAATATTAATAAAATAAAAAACTCTAATTTAGAAATTTGACATGAAATAAAAGATACATTACACGGCCCATAAAATATCTTATGAAATATATTTAAAAAACAAATTAATAAAAAAATTAATCCAATCATAGAAAAACTAATAATTATAGGAAAAAATTTAAAACTTCCTAATAACATCAAAAATTCACCAACAAAATTCCCTGTTCCAGGAATTCCTAAATTAGACATAACAAAAAATAAAAAAAATCCAGGAACAAAATTCATTATTTTCCACAAACCTGACATTTTTTTAAAATTATCAGTTTTAAAATTTTTATATAATATTTTTGTTAAAATAATTAAAGCAGAAGTTGAAATACTATAAGAAACTATTTGCAAAATAATTCCTTGATAAGAAATAAAACTTCCAGAATAAATTGAAATTAAAATAAAACTCATATGAGAAATAGACGTATATGCTATAATTTTTTTAATACTATTTTGAGAAAATGCTAAAAATATACTATAAAATATACTTAATAAAAAAAAGAGACAAAAATAATTAGAAAAATATAAAGATGATTTTGGAAATAAAAAAATATTAAAACGTAAAATACTATATATAGCAACTTTTATTATAATACCAATTAAATCAAACGATCCAGTTACTGAAGTATTTCTATGAAAATTTGGAAACCAACTATGAAAAGGAATTAAAGGTACTTTAATAATAAAAGAAATAAAAAAACCAAACATTAAAAAAAATTCTGTTTTTCTATCTAAAATAAGATTTTTTAAAAGATTATAATCAAAAGTCCAAATATGATACTGAAAATAATAATTTGTAACTAAACCAAGAATCGAACATAATAATATTATTCCAGATATCTGTGAATATATTAAATACTCATTTGAAGAATTTAATTGTTTTAAAGAAAAAATTTTTTTTCTACCATAAAAAATAGATAAAAAATACGTTGGAATAATTATAATTTCCCAAAAAATAAAAAATAAAAAAAGATCTAAAGACAAAAAAATTCCCATTATACTAGAAATTATCAACATAATACAAAAATAAAAAAATCCAATTTTTTTAATATTTTCGTTCCATGTCAATAAAATAGAAATAAAAGATAAAAAAATTGTTAGCATAATCATTAAAAATGAAATTCTATCAATTCCTAAATGAAAACTTACTCCCAAATTTTTTATCCATGGTATGCAATATTCTAAATCCCATAAATTAATTGAATAATCTGTAAATAAATAATTTTTAAAAAATATATCTAATACTACTATGAACATTAAAAATATAAAAAATAAAGAAATCCAAAAAGGTATTTTTTTATTTATTTTTTCTGAAATCCAAGAAAAAATACCTCCTAAACAAGGTAATAAAATTAATAAATAAAGACACATAATTCAATAGTCCTATTTTTAAGAAAGAAATAAAAAAAATTTCTTATCTAAATATTATAAATATTAAAAACTATATAAAAAAATTAAAAAAAATTAATATAGTTCCAGTAAAAATAGATAAAATATATAAATTTAAATGTCCATTTTCAAAAATTGTTAAACAATAATTTAATAATTTTAAAATAAATTTAATTAAATTAATTATTTTTTTAATATAATCTATAAAAAATATTTTTTTTAACAAATAAAACGGTTTAATAAAAATATATTTATATAAATAATCTAATCCAAAATTTTTATCTAAAAATCTAAAATAAAAAAAATATTTTTTTTTATTTATTGATTTAAAAATTGTATTATATTTAATAATAAAAAAATAATATGAAATAAAAATTCCAAAAAAAGATACCAATGAAACAAAAAATTCAAAAATCATTTTTTTTAAATTTAAAATATCTTGTAAAATTGATATATTTAAAAATGGAAAAAATAAAATTAATGATAAAACCGTTGATAAAGAACAAAATATTAATAAAGAAAAATAATGTAAAAAACTTTTTACCAATTTAATTTTTATAATAGAATTTCTATAAAAAATTAAAAAAAACATACGTGAAGAATATATAGAAGTTAAAAATGATCCAATTAAACCAACTAAAAAGAAAAAATAATATTTCTGATTAAAAGATTCCCAAATAATAGAACCTTTTGTATAAAAACTAGATGTAATAATCGGAAATCCAATTAATGAAAATAATCCAAAAATAAAACAAATATGTAAAAAAGGTAAAAAATTCTTTAATCCACCCATTTTAAGAATATTTTGTTCTTTAGAACAAGAAAAAATTAACGAACCAGAAGAAAGAAATAATAAAGCTTTAAAAAAAGAATGCGAAACTAAATGTGCTAAAACAGGAATCCACAATTTCATTCCTAGACCTAAAAACATATAACCAACTTGACTCATTGTAGAATACGCTAAAATTCTTTTCAAATCTTTTTCAAATATAGCAGAAAAACTAGATATTAAAATAGTGCACGCACCTAAAAAAGATACCAAAAACAAAATTTTATTCGACAATAAAAATAAATTATGCAACCTTAAAATTAAATATACCCCAGCAGTAATCATTGTTGCCGAATGTATTAAAGCAGATACTGGAGTTGGTCCAACCATAGCTTTAGTTAACCAAGTTTGCAAAGGAAATTGAGCAGATTTTGCAATAGATCCAACTAAAATTAAAAAACTAATTAAATTAAAAAAATTATTATCAATTAATTTTATTGAATGAAAAATATTATTTAATTCATAAAAATTTAACGTTTTAAATTTAAAAAATAACAAAAAAATAGCTAATAAAATAAAAAAATCACCTATTCTAGTAATAACTAATGCTTTCATAGAAGATTTAATATTAGACAAATTTTTATAATAAAAACCAATCAACGCATACGAACAAAAACCTACTATTTCCCATGCTAAATACATTAATAAAAAATTATCTGATAAAACTAATAAAATCATTCCAAAAATAAATAAATTTATATAAGAAAAAAATCTACTTACATCTTTTTTATAACTCATATACCAACAAGAAAAAATTTGTATTAAAAAACCAACTCCTGTAATAACTTGTAACATTGTTAAAGATAATTTATCTATTAAAAAACTAAAATTAATATAAACAGAATCAACAATAATCCAATTCCAAAAAACTTTAAAAGAATGAAAATTAATAGAATTAAAATAATTTATACAAATATAATTTATTAATAAAAAACAAATAAAAGTTGGTAAAGTTCCAATAATGTTATAAAAAGAAATTGAAAATTTGTTTTTAGATAAAACAGTTAATAAAAAACTTATTAAAGGAAAAAAAATTATCGGAAATAATAAATTCATTTTTTTCTCTCTCTGAAAGTGTCCATATCTAAAGTATTTTTGTATTTATAAATATTTATTAAAAAAGCTAAACCAATACCTGCTTCTGCAGCCGCTATAGTAATTATAAAAATATACATTATTTGACCATCTATTTGATTCCAATAATTTCCTATAAATACTAAAAAAAAAGCTACAGAATTAATCATAATTTCTAATCCTAAAAGAACATAAAACAAATTTCTTCTCATCACTAAACACAAAAACCCTAAACAAAACAAAATTGTTGATAAAATTAAACCATTCGAAATAGTTATCAAAATTTTCTCCAATAAAATATTATTTATTTTTAATATATTTTTTATTACTAAATAAATGAAAAACAATTATTAATGCTGATAACAATAATACAGAAGAAAATTCTACAAACCATATATATTTATGAAATAAAATTACACCAATCATTTTAATATCAAAAAAATTTATATCTATATTTTGATCATCTATTTCATAAAATATATTAAAAATTATAAAAAATAAAAATAATGATAAAAAAACAGAAAAAGCAAATATCTTTTTAGAAAAAAATTTTCTTTTTTTATTCATATTTTTAACTTTTAAATTTAATATCATAATTACAAATATAAACAGAACCATTATAGCTCCAGCATAAATAATTGTTTCTAAAGATCCTATAAATAGCGCCCCAATAGAAAAATATATTCCTGAAAAAGATAAAAATGAAACTATTAAATATAATAAAGAGTAAATAGGATTTTTTTGAAAAATTAAAAATATAATAGATATAATTGAAATCAAACTAAAAATATAAAAAAAAATATTCATAAATTTTTCCTAAGGTAAAAGACTTTTTAAATCTACTGTGTTCGTTTTTTTATTCTTATTAATATTTTTTGGTTCTTTTATAGATACTCCAGAATATTTATAAAAATCATAATCAGGATATTTACCAGGTCCAGAAATTAATAAATCTTCTTTTTCATATATTAAATCTTGTCTTTTATACTCAGATAATTCAAAATCAGGAATTAATTGAATAGCTGCAGTAGGACAAGATTCTTCACATAAACCACAAAATATACATCTAGAAAAATTTATTCTAAAAAACTTAGCATGCCAACGATTATTCTTTAAATTTTCTTTTTGTAAAGAAATACAACTAACAGGACAAACTACAGCGCATAAATTACAAGCAACACAACGCTCTGTCTTATTTTTATTTCTAGTTAAAACAATTCTACCTCTATATCTAGGAGACAATTTTACCGATTCTTCTGGATATAATTTTGTTTCTCTTTTAGAAAATGAATTCATAAATATTAAAAAAATACTACTTATTTGAGACATAATGCTTCTAAAAATTTTTTTCAAAAACATAATATTCTCCATTTTATAATTTATAATATAGAGTAAAAAAACTCACTAAAAGTAAATTAATTAATGTCATTGGAAAACATATTATCCAACCAAAAATCATTACTTGATCATACCTAGGACGCGGTAAAGAAGCGCGTATTAAAATAAAAAGAAAAAGAAAAAATAAAGATTTTAAAAAAAACCAAAAAAAAGATGCAAAGAAAAATCCATAAAATCCACCAAAAAATAAAGTTGTAATTAAAAACGACATAATTATCATAGATATATATTCTCCAATAAAAAACATTCCAAATTTCATTCCAGAATATTCAATATGATAACCATCAGCCAACTCTTGTTCTGATTCAGGTTGATCAAAAGGATGTCTATGACAAATCGCTAAAGAACAAATAAAAAAAGATAAAAATCCAAGAAACTGAGGAAAAAAATTCCATAAATGTTCTTGACTTTTTACTATATCTAATAAGTTAAAAGAACCAGCTCTCACTACAGTTCCCATAACTGATAAACCAAGAAAAACTTCATAACTTAAAGTTTGCGCAGAAGCTCTTATAGCTCCTAAATAAGAATATTTATTATTACTTGACCATCCAGCTAATAATATTGAATAAATAGATAAACTAGCCATCATTAAAAAAAATAATATGCCAATTTTTAAATTTAAAATACATTCAGAAACAGAAAATGGAATTATAATAGATACTAAAAGCATTATACTAAAAGCTAAAATAGGAGATAAAATAAAAATAATTTTATTACTAAAATTAGGAGTCCAATCTTCCTTAAAAAAAATCTTAATCATATCCGCAAATAATTGCAGAGAACCAAATATACCAACTCTGTTCGGTCCATATCTATTTTGAAAAAGAGCCAACAATCGCCTTTCAATAACAGTTAACATTGCTCCAAAAATCACTATTGAAAAAAAAATAATAAAAGACATAAAAACATTCAAAATTAAAAATTTATTTTTTAAAAATAAATAATACATTTTACACTTCCTTTAAGTCTTGTATTGGTTTTCCAATAAGAGAAACAGGTATTTTTAGTCGACCTATTGGTAAAGATATTTGACCTAGTTCTAAAGAATTCGAATATATAACAATAAAATTATAAACATCATTTAAACAAGTAAAACTTACTTTTTTTTTGTTAGAAATATTAAAACGTTTTGCATCTAACGGATTAATAAAAACATACGGTATAGAAATTTTTTGTTTAATAATATCTGAATATTGACTAAGTTCTTCACTTCCAAATAATAAATAATATGGAGCTACTATAAGACATTTATTATTAATAAAAGAATTTTTATATTTTTTTAAATAATCTAAAGAACTTTTAATATTTACAGATAATAAAAATTTTTTTTTATCTTTATTTAAAAAACTTCCAGAAGATTCTTTTTTAAATTTATGTAATCCTTGAGACGAATTCCATTGAGGAGACCAAATAAAAGGAGAAAAAGATGTATATTTTCTATATATTGAACTTCCTTCCATTGAAAATGAAAACATAGAATCATGATCATCCATTTGTTTAATTTCATGTACATCAATATCTGCTCTTAAAGAAGTTCTTCCACTAGACCGATTAGTTAATCGAGGAATTTTTTGTCCAAATATCTTAAATAATGAATTTGGAGCTGCTTTTTTAATATTTTTTAAAAAAGGAATTTTTTTAATACAAAAATCAATAAGATCATCTAAATTTTTTATTATTTTAATATGTTTATTTAATTTAAAATTAATGATATTTAAAATTCTCCAAGAAGATCTGATAGAAATTTTTTTATCATAAAAATTTGCATTATATACCTTAAAAAATCTCTGAGCTCTTAACTCATAATTAATAACCGTTCCTATACTTTCAAAAAAATTTGCTACAGGAAAAGTAATATTAGCTTTTTTAAAAATTTTAGTTTTTTGATGATCCATAACAATAATATTTTTAAATCGTTTTAATTTTTTTTTTAAATAAAAATTAGAAAGAAAACAAAATAAATCATTTTCTATAACAATTAATGTAGAATTTTTATTTTTCTTAACTCTTTTTAAAGAAACATCTAAAGATTTTCCTTTAATTATTGACACTCCTAAAGAATTTGAATAAGGAGTTAACAAAATTAAACCAGTTTTAATACCTAAATTTTTTAATGTTAATGAAATATTATATGCATATTTAATCAAAGATATATTTCTAGAATGAGATCCAGAAACAATTAATACTTTTTTTGATTTTAAAAGTACATCTGTTATATAAGTTATTTTCTCTTTTATATTTTCTTCTAAGATAAAAAATTCATCAAATTCTTTGTTTAAATTTTTTAAAATATAATTAGAAAAATAAACCTGATTTTTAATGTTAGATACATATGTATAAGATGAAATATCTTCTAATTTGGTTTTATTTGTATTAGTTAAAAACAAAAATTTTTTATTATTTTTTTGAATATTATTTATGGCAGAAGCATGCCAATCATCAATTTTATTATTTTTTAAAAATTTTTTAGATCTCTTTTTAAGAGCTTGTCTAATCGATAAAGCTAATCTAGAAGATGTTTGTGTAATATCTTCCCCTAAAACTAATATAGAATCATATTCCTCTACTTCTTTTAAAGAAGGAATTTTAATATTATTACTTTTTACTATTTTTAAAATTAATTTTATACATTTATGATCTATATCAATAAGCCCTGTAGAAAAATTTTCTTGTCCAACTAATTCTTTTAAAGAAAAATTTGTTTCAATACTAGCTCTTGGAGAACCAATTCCTAATATTTGTTCAGAATTTTTAAGAATTTTTACTACTTTTTTAATATTTTTTTTAAAATCAATTTTTTTATTTTTATTTTTTTGTTTTATAAAACAATATTTAGGTCTATTCACAGAATTAGAATGTCCATATCCAAAACGCCCTAAATCACATAAAAAATAATTATTAATATCTTTATGATATCTATTTTCTATTTTTATAATTTTATTATATCTTTCTCCTACAATAATATTACATCCAATACTGCAATGTGAACAAATACTAGGAGCATTTTGAAGATCCCATTTTCTAGAATAATGTTCTGAATAAGTTTTATCTGTAAAAACTCCTGTAGGACAAACTTCTATTAAATTTCCAGAATATTCGCTTTCTAATTCTCCACTTTTAAATCTACCAAAATAAATATTACTATTTGCTCCATATACATTAAAATCTTTTCCATCTGCATAATCTTTATAATATCTTACACATCTATAACATGTAATGCATCTATTCATTTCATGTGAAATAAAAAAACCTAAATACTGACTTTTATAAACTTTTTTATTAAATCTATAACGACGAGAATAATGCTGATTCATGACAGTCATATCTTGTAAATGACAATTTCCTCCTTCTTCACATACAGGACAATCATGTGGATGATTTAACATTAATAATTCAATAATATTTTTTCTATAAGAAATAGATTCTTTATCATTAATTGAAATAATTGTGTTTTTTTCAACTGGAGTCATACATGACATTACAATTCTTCCAATAGAATCATTTTTATCTTGATATTTTTTTATTGCGCACTGTCTACATACTCCTACACTTCCTAATTTTGGATGCCAACAAAAATAAGGAACATTAAATCCTAAATTTAAACATACTTCAAGTAAATTTTTTGATAAACTAGAACAATACTTTTCTCCATCTATATAAATTTTAGTCATAATAAATTCTTCCAAATTTTTTAAAAAAATTTAATTTGTAAAAAAATAAAAAAAAAAACAAAAAAATATTTGTTTATAGAAATTAAATTTATAAAAATTTTTATAAATTTTTAAAAAAAATTATATTCCAGAAATTTCTTTTATAAAATTATTTTTATTTTTTACAATTCCATACTCAAATTCTGAATAAAAATATTTCAGAGCACTTTTTAAAGGAGAAACCGCTCCAGGAGCATGAGCACAAAATGTTTTTCCAGGACCCATTTGTTCACATAAATTTTTTAATAATTTTAAATCTCCTATATTCCCTTTTTTCTTCTTTATAGATTTTAAAATATTTACTATCCATGGAAGACCATTTCTACAAGGAGTACATAATCCACATGATTCTCTAGAAAAAAATTTTTCTAAGTTTAATACAAAAGATACAATATTTATTTTATTATCTATAGCTACTGCTAATCCAGTACCTAATCGACTACCTATATTTTGTATACTTAAAAAACCCATTTTTACATCAATATGTTTTTCAATTAAAAAATTAGTTCCTGCGCCACCAGGTAACCATGCTTTTAATTTTAAATTATCTTTCACTCCATGAGCATAATCTTCTAATATTTCCCTAGCTGTTGTTCCAAAAGGAAGCTCCCATATTCCTGGATTTTTTACAGAACCAGAAAAACCCATTAATTTTGTTCCAGAATCTTCATTTTTAGATAATTTTTTATACCAATTTGTAGAATTAGAAATAATAGCAGGAATATTTGATAAAGTTTCTACATTATTTACACATGTTGGATAACCCCATAAACCTAAATTTGAAGGAAAAGGAGGTTTTAACCTTGGATTAGCTCTTTTTCCTTCCAAAGAATTTATTAAAGCTGTTTCTTCTCCACAAATATATCTCCCTGCTCCAGTATGCAAATGTAAATCAAAAGAAAAATTAGTATTTAAAATATTCTTACCTAAAAAATTATTTTCATATGCTTCATTTATAGCTCTAATTAATATTTTTTCCGGTACAATATATTCTCCTCTAAGAAATATATACCCACAAGAAACATTTAAAGCAAAAGCACTAATTATAATCCCTTCAATTAATAAATGCGGGCAATTTTCAATTATCCATCTATCTTTATATGTTCCAGGTTCCATTTCATCAGCATTACATATTAAATATTTTTTTTTTAAATGCTCATCTTTTGGCATTAAATTCCATTTTAATCCTGTTTGAAAACCTGCTCCACCTCTACCTTTTAATCCAGATTTTAAAACTTTATTAATAATTTTTTTAGAATTCATTTCAATAAGAGATTTTCTTAAAGAAAAATAGCCATTTTTTTTAATATATTCTTTAATCCATACTGTTTTTTGATCTTTTCTAAATCTCCAAGTCAAAGGATGTGTTTCTTCTGATAAATTTTTAAATTTCATTTTATAGAATCCAATAATTTTAAAATAAATTTCTTTTTTACACAGAAATATGTTTTATTATTTATCATAACTACCGGGCTTTTATAACAAGCACCTAAACAACAAATTGGAAGAAAAGTAAAATTTTTATCTATAGTCGTTTCTCCAAATTTAATTTTTAAATGTTTTTGAATTACTTTTTTAATTTTTTTATATCCTGTAATATAACAAACCATACTATCACAAATTTTTATAACATAACGACCTACAGGTTTTCTGAAAATTTGACTATAAAAAGTAGCAACACTATCTATATTACTTGTAGATAAATTTAATATTTTAGAAAGAAACTCAATAGAACTATCAGATACCCATCCATAATACTTTTGTACAATTTTTAAAGATTCAATCAAAATTGATTGATTATTTTTAAAATTATTTTGTATTTTATTAATTTCGTTTTTAATTAAAGAATTAATATAAATTTTATCTTTACTATTATTTTTCATCATTGTATTTTACCTATCTACATCAGACATCACAAAATCAATACTTCCCAAATATGTAATTAAATCTGATATTACATGATTTTTAATAACTGAAGGAATTTGTTGTAAATGAGGAAAACTAGGTGTTCGTATTCTAGTTCTATAACTCATTGTGCCGCCATCACTAATTATATAATAACTATTTATCCCTTTTGTTGCTTCAATCATTTGAAAACTTTCTCCACAAGGAATTACAGTTCCCCAAGAAACTTGCAAAAAATGAGTAATTAAAGTTTCTATATTTTGAAGAGTATGTTTTTTATTAGGAGGAGTAGTTAAAGGATGATTAGATTTATATTCTCCTTCAGGCATATTTTTTAAACATTGCTCTAAAATTTTTAAACTTTGATATATTTCTTCAACTTTTAACATAACTCTACTATAACAATCACTAACCCCATTTCCTAAAGGAACCTCAAAATCAAAATTTTGATATCCTGAATAAGGTCTTAATTTTCTTACATCAAAATTTACACCAGTAGCTCTTAATCCTGCTCCAGTAACTCCCCAATCTAATGCTTCTTTTGAAGAATATTCTGCTACTCCTTTAGAACGAGAAATTAAAATACTATTTTTTAAAGCTACATTAATATATAAATTTAATCTTTTTGGTATCCATTTTAATAACTTTTTTAAAGAATCATTCCATCCCTTAGGTAAATCTCTAGCTACCCCTCCAATTCGAAACCATGCTGGATGCATTCTAAATCCTGTAATCAATTCTATAACATCATAAATTTTTTGACGATCTGTAAAAGCTAAAAAAACAGTACTCATTGCACCCACATCTTGAATAAAAGTAGAAACATATAACAAATGACTATTAATACGAAATAATTCAGATAACATAATTCGAATAAATTCAACTCTTGTAGAAACTTTTATTCCAGCTAATTTTTCAATAGATAATACATAAGGCATTTCATTAATACAACCACCTAAATATTCTATTCTATCTGTATAAGGAATATAACTATGCCAAGACTGCCTTTCACTCATTTTTTCTGCTCCTCGATGATGATATCCAATATCAGGAACACAATTAATAATTTTTTCTCCTTTTAGTTGTAATATAATTCGAAATGCACCATGAGCAGATGGATGATTAGGACCTAAATTTAAAAACATATAATCTTCATTTTTATCTTTTTTTTTCATTCCCCATTCTTTAGGATGAAATTTTAAAGCACTCATTTCCAATTTTTCTATTTCTTTAGTTAAACTATAAGGAGAAAATTCAGTTGCTCGAGCAGGATAATCTTTTCTTAAAGGATGGCCTATCCATTTTTTAGGCATAATAATTCGAGTTAAATTTGGATGCCCTAAAAAAGAAATTCCAAACATATCCCATACTTCTCTTTCATACCAATTTGAATTTAAACAAATATTCGTAATAGTACTAATTTCTAAATTCTTTTCAAATAAAGGAACTTTTAATATAATATCTGAATTATTAGATACTGATAAAAAATGATAAAAAACAGAGAAATCACATTTAGGAAAACTTTCTTTATGAATTCTTACTCTTTCATCTATTGCATGTAAATCAAATAACATGTCATAAAATTTATTTTTTTTAAATAAAAAAATAATTACCTTTAATAAATTTTCACGTTCTATCCATACAATAGGACAATTAATTGAAGTAGATTGAATAAAAAATGTCTTTGAACCAAAAAAATTATATAACTTTTTAAGAATCGATAAGCTATAATTTTTTTTATCTATATTATTCTTTAAAGAAAAATTATTTTTATTGGAATTTATCATAAATTTCCAAACACCCTATTTTAAAATAATATAATAATATGTTATAAAAATTAATAAAAGAAATAAAATTTCATAAAAGTAAATTAAATTTCATTTGGATTTTTAAAATCATACATAGATTGAACTTTTAATTTATTTCTATATTTTTCAGATTTTAAATCAGCTTTATAAATTCCTTGATCACCAATAATCCATGATAAAGGTCTTCTTTCTTTTGCAATAGATTTTTGTAAAAGCATTAATCCTTGAATATAAGCTTCAGGTCGAGGAGGACAACCAGGTATATAAACATCCACTGGAAGAATTTTATCAATTCCCTGAACAACTGAATAAATATCATACATTCCACCAGAATTTGCACAAGAGCCCATTGAAATAACCCATTTTGGTTCTAACATTTGATCGTATAAACGCTTTATTATAGGAGCCATTTTAATAAATGGAGTTCCAGCAATAACCATAACGTCTGCTTGTCTTGGAGAAGCTCTTAATACTTCCGATCCAAAACGAGAAACATCATGAACAGAAGTAAAAGATGTAACCATTTCTACATAACAACAAGACAAACCAAAATTATAAGGCCATAAAGAATTTTTTCTACCCCAATTCACAATATTATGAAGAATTTTTTTTAAATTACCAAAAAAAACATTATTCTTTATTGAATTTTTTATAGGATCATTATAAATTTTTTTTTTTTTTGAATTACTATTCGAATTACTATTATTAAAATTTATTTTTGTTAAAGTATATTTCATATATTCTCTTTTTAGATGAAAAATAATTATTAATTTTTTTATAATTTTTTTTAATCTTTATCTATCCAATTCAATGCCCTTACACGAAATAAATATAATAAAGACAATAATATCATAAAAATAAAAAAAGATACTTCTGCAAAACCAATCCAACCGTTCTCACGAACACATGTTGACCATGCATATAAATACATAGACTCTATATCAAATATTACAAAAAATATAGCAATTAAATAAAATTTTATAGTAAATTTCAAATTCACATTTCCAGTTGAAGGAGCTCCTGATTCAAATGGAATATTTTTAGAACTAGAATCAGATTTTCCCCCTAAAATAAAACTCATAAACAAAGAAATAAAACAGAAAAAAAAAGTAAATAATATAAAAGAAAAAACTCCTATATATTCAATAATATTTTGATTAAACATAAATTTTCCTATTTCTTTTAAAAATAAAAAATAAAAAAAAAATTAAATTAAATTTTTTAATCTATTTATCTTATGTAAAATAATTGTTTTTAAAGTATAATAACACTATTAATTTTTTTTAAAAAAAAACTCATAAAAATAAAATATTAAAAAAAAACATTTTAATAAAAAAATAATATTTTTCATAAAAGACTTGTAGTCTTATAAAAAGCCCACATTTTATTATTATTGATAATAATTTAAAATTTTAAAATTTTTTTAAAAAAATAATATTTAATAAAATATCATAGGAAAATAAAATATGAGTAAAATAATTGGAATCGACTTAGGAACTACTAATTCTTGTGTTGCTATTATGGATGGAAATAAAGCTAAAGTTTTAGAAAATTCTGAAGGAGAAAGAACCACACCTTCTGTTATTGCATATACAGAAAATGGAGAAATTTTAGTTGGCCAACCAGCTAAAAGACAATCTGTAACTAATCCAAAAAATACTTTATTTGCTATAAAAAGATTAATTGGAAGAAAATTTACAGATGAAGAAGTTCAGCGTGATATAGAAATAATGCCATATAAAATAATAAAATCACAAAATAATGACGCATGGATCGATATTAAAAATAAAAAAATGGCACCTCCTCAAATATCTGCTGAAATTTTAAAAAAAATGAAAAAAACAGCAGAAGATTATTTAGGTGAAAAAATATCTGAAGCAGTTATTACTGTTCCAGCGTACTTTAATGATGCTCAAAGACAAGCTACAAAAGATGCAGGTAAAATAGCAGGATTAACAGTAAAAAGAATTATTAATGAACCAACTGCAGCAGCTCTTGCATATGGATTAGATAAAAATAAAGGAAATAAAATTATTGCTGTTTATGATTTAGGTGGAGGAACTTTCGATATTTCTATTATAGAAATAGATGAAGTAGATAAAGAAAAAACTTTTGAAGTCTTAGCAACAAACGGAGATACACATCTTGGAGGAGAAGATTTTGATAGTAAATTAATAAATTATTTAGTAGACGAATTTAAAAAAGAACAAAAATTTAATTTAAAAAATGATTCTTTAGCTATGCAAAGATTAAAAGAAGCAGCTGAAAAAGCTAAAATTGAATTATCTTCTTCACAAGAAACAAATGTTAATCTTCCTTACATTACAGCAGATTCAAATGGTCCAAAACACCTTAATATAAAAGTTACAAGATCTAAATTAGAATCTCTAGTAGAAGATCTAATAAAAAGATCTATTAAAACTTTAAAAGTTGCTTTAAATGATGCAAAACTATCTATTAAAGATATAAATGATATAATTTTAGTAGGTGGGCAAACAAGAATGCCAATGGTTCAAAACGCAGTATCAAAATTTTTTGGAAAAAAACCAAGAAAAGATGTTAACCCAGATGAAGCAGTAGCAATAGGAGCTGCAGTACAAGGTGGAGTTTTATCAGGAGATGTAAAAGATGTTCTTTTATTAGACGTAACTCCATTATCTCTTGGAATTGAAACTATGGGAGGAATAATGACTCCTGTAATTAATAAAAATACTACAATTCCAACAAAACATAGTCAAATATTTTCAACCGCAGAAGATAATCAATCTGCTGTTACAATTCATGTTTTACAAGGTGAAAGAAAAAGATCTATTGATAATAAATCATTAGGGCAATTTAATTTAGATGGTATACAACCAGCTCCTAGAGGAATGGCTCAAATAGAAGTTACTTTTGATATTGATTCTGATGGCATACTTCATGTTTCAGCAAAAGATAAAAAAACAGGAAAAAAACAAAAAATTATTATAAAAGCATCATCTGGATTAAAAGAAGAAGAAATTAAAAAAATGATTTCAGAAGCTGAAGAAAATTCAGAAGAAGATAGAAAATTTGAAGAACTAGTTCAAATTAGAAATCAAGGAGATCAAATTTCTCATAGTACAAAAAAACAACTTAATGAATGTAGAAATAAATTAAAAGATGAAGATATAAAATCTATCGAATTAGCATTAAAAAATTTAGACGAAGCATTAAAAAAAGAAAACAAACAAGATATCGAATCTAAAATACAAGAATTATTAAAAGAATCATCTAAATTAATAGAAGCAACAAAAAAAGATCCCGAAATTTCAAAAGATAAAAACAACAATAACTCAAATTCAAAAAAAGAATCTAACGTAGTAGATGCAGAATTTGAAGAAGTTAAAGATCCAAAAAAATAAAATCAATAATTTATAAATTTACTAATTAAAAAATTTAAACGAGCTTAAAAAAATTAAGTTCGTTTAAAAATTTTTTTTCAAAAAGGTATATATATACATGACAAAAAAAGATTATTATGATGTTTTAAATATTTCCAGATCATCAAACGATAGAGAAATTAAAAGAGCATATAAACGATTAGCAGTAAAATACCATCCTGATAGAAATAAAAATAGTAAAATCTCTGAAAAAAAATTTAAAGAAATTAAAGAAGCTTATGAAATATTAATTAATAAAGATAAAAGAGAAGCATATGATAAATATGGACATTCTGCTTTTGATCAAAATTCTTCTGGAAATGAGTTTCATGAAAATTTTACAAATTCAACAGATTTTGGAGATATATTTGGAGATGTTTTTGGAGATATATTTGGAAACAATAGAGAAAGAAATTCTCAAGGAGCAGATTTACAATATAATTTAGATTTAGATTTAGAAGAAGCTGTAAATGGTACAGTAAAAGAAATCTATATTCCATCTTTAAAAATATGTGATACATGTTATGGAAATAAATCAAAACCTGGAACTCAACCAGAAAACTGTAAAAACTGCAATGGAAATGGAAATATACATATGAGAAAAGGATTTTTTACAGTACAACAAACATGTCCACACTGTCATGGAAAAGGAAAATTTATAAAATATCCATGTAAAAAATGTTACGGAAATGGAAAAATAAAAATATCAAAAAAACTTTCAATAAAAATTCCTTCTGGAATAGATAATAATGATAAAATACGATTAAACAATGAAGGAGAATCTGGAGAAAATGGAGCACCTTCAGGTGATTTATATATAAAAATAAATGTCAAAAAACATCCAATATTTAAACGAGATAAAAATAATTTATTTTGCGAAATTCCTATTGGCTTTACAATCGCAGCTTTAGGTGGAATAGTTGAAGTTCCTACATTATATGGAAAAATTAAATTAAAAATTCCTCCTGAAACACAATCTAATGAATTATTTCGAATACCTAGAAAAGGAGTTAAATCAATTAAAAACAACTATATAGGAGATTTATTATGTAAAGTCGTAATAGAAACACCAGTAAATTTAAACTATACTCAAAAAAAATTATTAAAAGAACTAAGAAATAGTTTAGAAGGTAATAAAGGAGAAAAAAATAATCCTAAATCAAAAAAATTTTTTGATGGAGTAAAAAAATTTTTTGATTCTTTAACAAAATGATAATTTCTAAAATCAGTATAATGTTCTAAAATTTTTAAAAAATTAGAAAAATACTGATTTTAAAAAATAAAAAAATTCTAATACTTTATTTAGAATTTTTTAAATTATTCATATTACGAATTTTAATAAATAAATTAGATTTATATCGTGCTGCTTTATTTTTATGTATTATTCCTTTTAAAGAATACTTATCTACAATAGACTGCACTTTATTAAAAAAAAATATAGATTTATCAACATCATTAGATGAAATAAAAAATAATACTTTTTTTATATATGTTTTAATAATAGATCGTTTCCGATTGTTACTATTTTTTTTTTTTTCAGATGTAATTACATTTTTTTTAGATGCTTTAAGATTTGCCAAAATAAATTCCTTTAATTTAAAAATGAACTATACGAATTATTTATTATACTAATAAAATAATTAGATCAAAACATATTTTTTATAAAATTTAAATAATAAAATAAAAAAATATATATTTTAATTTTTAACTTTAAAAATTAAAATAAATAATTATTTTAATTTTTTTTTAAAAAGGCAATTATGAAAAATTATAGAAATACTTTACAACTACCCAAAACAAAATTTTCAATGAAAGCAAATTTACCTCAAAAAGAAATTGAAATATTAAAAGAATGGAAAAAAAAAAAAATATATCAATTAATAATGGATTCAAAAAAAAATTTAAAAACGTTTATTATAAATGATGGACCACCATATGCAAATGGAAAAATTCACATTGGTCATGCTTTAAATAAAATTTTAAAAGATATCATTATAAAATTTAAAAATTTATCTGGATATAAAGTTCCATTTTTTCCATGTTGGGATTGTCATGGATTACCCATTGAACATAGCATTGAAAAAAAATATAAAAAAATATTTAAAAAATTTAAAAAAAATGAAATTCGAAAAAAATGTAGAGAATATGCTAAAAAACAAGTAAAACATCAAAAAAAAGATTTTAAAAGATTAGGAGTTTTAGCGAATTGGAAAAATTCATTGTTAACAATGGACTATAAAAATCAATCAAATATCATTAAAATACTTTCAAAAATTCTTAAAAAAAAACATTTATATCAAGGATCAAAACCGATTCATTGGTGTATTAAATGCCAATCTTCATTAGCAGAAGCAGAAGTAGAATATCAAGAAAAAAAATCAGATTCTATTTATTTTTCTTTAAAATCAGTTAATACAAATAAAATATTAAAGATATTTAAAATAAAAAAAGATAAAAATAATAAAAAAAAAATATATTTAATAATTTGGACTACTACACCATGGACCTTACCTTCAAGTCAAGCAATTTCTATTAATCCAAAATTTATATATAATTTAATAGAAACAAAAAATAAAATGTTTATAATTTCTAAAGAAAGAACAAATGATATAATAAAAATTATTACTAAAAAAAAATATAAAATTATAAACAATATTAAAGGAAAAAAACTAAAAAATTTATACTTTTTTCATGCATTTTTTAAAACTAAATTACAAATAATACTTAGTACTCATGTTGTATTAGATGTTGGAACAGGTATTGTACATACTGCTCCGGCTCATGGACAAGAAGATTATATTGCATGTAAAAAATATAATATTATTCCAAAAAATTTAATTGATTCATTTGGAAATTATAAAAAAAATATACATAAAAAATTAGATCAAAAAAACATATTTAATATTAACAAAACAATTATTTCTCTTTTAAAAAAAAATAAATCTTTAATAAAAAAAACAATAATTAATCATTCTTATCCTTATTGTTGGAGACATAAATCACCTGTAATCTTTCGATCTACTAAACAATGGTTTATTGACCTTCATAAAAATAATTTTAAAAAAAATGCAATAAAAAAAATTAAAAAAATATCTTGGATTCCAAGTTGGACTAAAAAAAATATGATTTCATTAGTTCAAAAAAGACCAGATTGGTGCGTTTCTAGACAAAGATCTTGGGGAGTTCCAATACCTTTTTTTATACATAAAAAAACAGGAAAATTACATAAAAATACACATAAATTTTTAAAAAAAATTATTTTACTTGTTAAAAAAAATGGAATAGAAGCATGGTGGAAAATTAAAAAAAATGAATTTTTAAAAGAAAAATCTAAATATTATAAAAAATCTAAAGATATTTTAGACGTTTGGTTTGAATCAGGATGTATGTATACTTCATCAACATATCCATATTTAAATAATAAATTAAAAATTTCAGATTTATACATAGAAGGATCAGATCAACATAGAGGATGGTTTATGTCATCTTTAATGATATCTTTAATTTTACAAAAAAAAGCACCGTATAAAAAAGTTATTACACATGGTTTTACAATAGATGAAAATGGAAAAAAAATGTCAAAATCAATTGGTAATACCATTAGCCCTAATAGTGTAATAAAAAAATATGGAGCAGATATATTACGTTTATGGGTAGCTTCAAGTAATTATTCTAAAGATATTTCTATATCAGAAAAAATATTACAACAAACTATTGATTCTTATAGAAAAATAAGAAATACAGCACGTTTTTTTTTAGGAAACCTGCACGATTTTAATCCTAAAAAAAATTTTATTAAAAAAGAAAATATGTTAAAAATAGATATTTGGGCAATTCAAGAAACTTTAAAAATTCAAAAAAAAATTATTAAATTTTATAAAAAATATCAATTTCATAAAGTTATTAAGTTAATATTAAATTTTTGTTTTATAAAAATGAGCGCAATATATTTAGACATTGCAAAAGATCGATTATACACATCTTCTAAAAAAAGTAAAAATAGAAAAAGTTGTCAAACTTCAATTTTTTTAATTTTAAAAGCATTTACTATTTGGATTTTTCCTATTTTACCCTTTACTTCTTATGAAATATGGAAACATATACCTTTTTATGAAGAATCAAAAAATTTATTTATAAAAACATGGTATAAAAAAATTTTTTTATTTTCTAAAGAAAAGTGCATTAAAAATTCCATTTGGAAAAAAATATTTCAAATTAAAAATGAAATTAACAAACTAATAGAACAAAAAAAAGAACAAAAAATAATTAAAAATTCTCTAGAAACATCAATCACATTATATATTGATAAAAATACTAAAAAAGAAATTCAAATTTTTAAAAAAGAACTAAAATTTATATTTTTAATTTCAAAATGTTCTTTAAAAAAATTTTCAGATGCACCAAAAAATATAAAAAAAAACAATCTATTAGACAAAATAAAAATAAAATTAACATTATTAAAAGAAAGAAAAAAATGTAATAGATGTTGGCATTATTTTAAAAAAAAAGAAACAAATGACAAATTTAATAATATTTGTAATCGATGCTCATTAAACATTTCTGGTAAAGAAAAAGATAGAATTTTTGCGTAAATGAATAATTTTTTTAAAAAAAAATATATAAATTATTTTTTAATCAATTTAATAATTTTATTAGATTTTTATACTAAAAAATTGATTTTAAAAAAAATAAAAATTAATCATATTAAAAAAATTTTATCAATATTAAATTTTTTTTATATAAAAAATTATGGTTTAATATTTGGAATATTCTCTAAAAAAATACTTCAATATCATTATTTATATAAAATAAATATATTTATTATTTTTATAATAATTTTTTTAATATATTATTTTTTTAAAAAAAAAAAAATTCAAAATTTTGCATTTATATTTCTTATTGGAGGATCTATAGGAAATCTTATAGATAGAATAAAAAATGGATTTATAATAGATTTTATTGACTTACATTATAAAAATTTTCATTTTCCTACTTTTAATATTTCTGATATCAGTATTTCATTAGGATTAATAGCATTATTACTTAAATAAAACATGTTATATAAAAAATATCTATAAATATATAAAAAAATTTATTTATATAAAAACACTTAATTAAAAATAATATAAAAATACCATTTTTAAAATAATTTATTAAGAGAAAAAAATGAAAAAAACTATAAAAATTGCTATTTCAGGTGCATTAGGAAAAATGGGAACAAGTTTAATAAAAGAATCAAAAAACTTTAAAAATATTAAATTAAATTTATTAATTTTGAAAAAAATAAATAAAAAAAATCAAAAAAAATTAAAAAAATTAATAAAAATAAAAAAAAACAATATCTTAATTGAAGATAATATAAAGAAAAATAAAAATTTTGATATATTAATTGATTTTACTAATCCTAAAAATACAATGAAAAATTTAAAATTTTGTTATAATAATAATAAAAAAATTATTATTGGAACTACAGGATTAACAGAAAAACATTATATAGATATGAAAAAAAAATCAAAAAAAATAAGTATATTATATTCATCAAATTTTAGTGTAGGAATAAATTTACTATTAAAACTGTTAGAAATTACAACAAAAAATATAGGATTAGAATCCGATATAGAAATTTCTGAATCTCATCATCGATATAAAATAGATTCTCCTTCTGGAACAGCTTTAACTTTAGGAAAAAAAATTGCTAAAACACTAAAAAAAGATTTTAATAATATTTCAAATTTTGAGAAAAATACAAAAAAATATAAAAGAAAAAAAAATGAAATTGGATTTAATGTTATTAGAGCAGGAGAAATTATTGGAAATCATTCTATATTATTTATTAATAAAGAAGAAAAAATAGAAATAAAACATCAAGCTTTTAGTAGAAAAACTTTTTCTAAAGGAGCAATAAAAGCTGCAATTTGGATAAATAATAAAAAAAATGGATTATTTACTATGGAAAACGTATTAAAAAAATAATTTTTTATAAAAATATATTTTCTAAAAAAAATATTATAAATTAATATAATAAAATTAATTGTTATATATTAAAAAATAAAATTTTATTAATTTAAAAACTTATAAAATATATAATATTTTTTCAATAAAAAAAATATTGGAGAAACTTTGAAAAATACTGCCGTTTTAATTTTAGAAGATGGAAGTAAATTTTATGGAAAATCTATTGGAATATATGGAATAAGTAGTGGAGAAATAGTTTTTAATACTTCTATGACTGGATATCAAGAAATAATTACAGATCCATCTTATAAAAATCAAATTATTACTTTTACTTGTCCTCATATAGGAAATATAGGAATTAATAAAAATGATGAAGAATCATCTTCAATTCATTTAAAAGGAATAATTCTTAAAAACTTATCTCCTATTTCTAGTAACTATAGAAGTGAAAAAACATTATTAGAATATCTACAAGAAAAAAATATAATAACTATTACAAACATCGATACACGAAAACTTACAAAAAAAATAAGAAAACATGGTTCTCAAAAAGGATGTATTGTATGTTTAAAAAATATCCCAAAATTTAAAAATTATAAAGAAATTTTAAAGTATAAAAAATTAAAATTTTCAAATATTATCCCAATAAAAAAACTCAAAGAAAACATATTAAATCAAAAAAATATTAATTTTCATAAAAAATATAATAAAAAAATTAATGAAAAATTTTTAAAAATTAAAAAAAAACATATAGTTGTATATGATTTTGGAATTAAAAAAAATATTATTAACATATTAATACAAAAAAAATGTAAATTAACTATTGTTTCAAAAAATATAAAATATAAAGAAATACTAAAATTGTCACCAGATGGAATTTTTCTTTCAAATGGACCAGGCGATCCAAGAAATTTTAAAAACTCTATAAAATCTGTAAAAAAATTACTTCCTTATAATATTCCTACTTTTGGAATTTGTTTAGGTCATCAAATTTTAGCTCTAGCAAATAAAGCCAAAATTATAAAAATGAAATTTGGCCATCATGGAGGAAATCATCCAGTTCAAAATACCAAAACAAAAAAGATAATTATTACTTCTCAAAATCATAACTTTGTTATAGATAAAAAAACTCTTCCAAAAAATATTAAAATTACTTATTCATCTCTTTTTGATAATACAATACAAGGAATAAAAATTAAAAATAAACCTATGTTTAGTTTTCAAGGTCATCCAGAAGCGAGTCCTGGCCCACACGATGCATCATTTTTATTTAACTATTTTATAAAATTAATTATAAAAAAATAAAAAAATTTAAAATGAGATTACTATGCCAAAAATAAATACAATAAAATCAATATTAGTATTAGGAGCAGGACCAATAATAATTGGTCAAGCTTGTGAATTTGATTATTCTGGTGCTCAAGCTTGCAAAGCTTTAAAAGAAGAAGGATATAAGGTAATTCTAATTAATTCAAATCCAGCAACAATAATGACAGACCCAAAAATAGCTCATAAAACTTATGTTGAACCAATTCATTGGAAAATAGTTAAAAAAATTATAAAAAAAGAAAAACCAGATGCATTACTTCCTACTATGGGAGGACAAACAGCTTTAAATTGCGCTTTAAAATTACATAAAAAAAATATCTTATCAAAATTTAAAGTAAAAATGATCGGAGCCACTGTAAGTTCTATAAAAAAAGCTGAAAATAGAAGTTTGTTCAGAAAATCTATGAAAAAAATTCATATAAAAATGCCAAAATCTGGAATTGCGCATTCTTTAAAAGAAGCTTTTAAAATAGCAAAAAAAATTGGTTTTCCATGTATAATTAGACCATCTTTTACAATGGGAGGGACTGGAGGAGGAATTGCTTATAATATAAAAGAATTTAAAAAAATTTGTGAAAAAGGATTAATATTATCTCCTACAAAAGAATTATTAATTGATGAATCTATGATCGGTTGGAAAGAATATGAAATGGAAGTAATAAGAGATAAAAACAATAATTGTATTATAGTTTGTTCTATAGAAAATATAGATCCTATGGGAATACATACAGGAGATTCAATAACAGTTTCACCAGCACAAACATTAAGTGATAAAGAATATCAAATTATGAGAAATTCTTCTATAAAAATTCTAGAAGAAATAGGAATTGAAACAGGTGGATCAAATGTTCAATTTGCAATTAATCCTAAAAACGGAGATATAGTTGTTATTGAAATGAACCCAAGAGTCTCTCGTTCTTCAGCATTAGCATCAAAAGCAACTGGATTTCCGATAGCAAAAATTGCAGCAAAATTATCAATTGGATATACATTAGACGAATTAAATAATACAATTTCAGGAATTAATATACCAGCATCTTTTGAACCATCTATAGATTATGTAGTAACAAAAATTCCTAGATTTAACTTTGATAAATTCCCTTCTAGTAATAAAAAATTAACTACACAAATGAAATCTGTAGGAGAAGTAATGGCTATTGGGAGAACTTTTCAAGAATCTCTTCAAAAAGCTATAAGAAGTTTAGAAATAAATTCTTTTGGATTTGATTTAAAAAACTTTAAAAATAAATCTATAAAAAATATTAAAAAAATAAAAAAAGAACTTAAATATCCTGGATCAGATAGATTATGGTATATTGGAGAAGCTTTTAGAAATAATATTTCTATAAAAAAAATACATAAAATAACACAAATTGATATGTGGTTTTTAATACAAATCCAAGAATTAATTTTAATTGAAGAAAAAATAAAAAAAAATACTAATATAATAAATAAATCTAAATTTTTAAAAAAAATAAAACAAAAAGGATTTTCAGATAAAAGAATAGCAAATTTAATTAATAAAAAAGAAAATTATATAAGAAAACTTCGATATAAAAAAAATATACATCCTGTTTATAAAAGAGTAGATTCTTGTTCAGCTGAATTTAAAACATCAATTTCTTATATGTATTCTACTTGGGAAGACGAATGTGAATCTAAACCTACTAAAAATATAAATAAAATTATTATTCTAGGAAGCGGTCCTAATAGAATAGGACAAGGAATAGAATTTGATTACTGTTGTGTACATGCTGCACAAGCTCTAAAAAAAAATAAATTCGAAACAATTATTATAAATTGTAATCCCGAAACTGTTTCTACAGATTATGATACTTCAGATAAATTATATTTTGAACCAATAAATTTAGAAAATGTATTAGAAATTATAAGAATAGAAAAACCCAAAGGAGTAATTATTCAATTTGGAGGACAAACTCCTCTTAAATTAGCAAAAAAATTATATAAAGAAGGAATTAAAATTATCGGAACAAGCGCAAAATCTATTGATAAATCTGAAGATAGAAAAAAATTTCAAAAAATTATAAAAAAATTAAAATTAAAACAACCAAAAAATAAAACAGTAAAAAACTTATTAGAAGCAAAAGAAGCAATAAAAAAAATTAAATATCCTATTATGATTCGACCTTCATATGTTTTAGGAGGACAATCTATGGAAATTTTATATAATTCAAAAAGTTTAAAAAAATATTTTAAAAATAAAATTAAAAATAAAAAAGAACCAATATTTATAGATCATTATTTAGAAAATGCAAAAGAAATAGATGTTGATGCAGTTTTTGATGGAGAACAAATATTTATTGGAGGAATTATAGAACATATTGAACCAGCAGGAATTCATTCTGGTGATTCAGCTTGTTCTCTTCCATCATATTCTTTAAATAAAAAAATTATATCTAAAATTAAAAAACAAGTAAAAAAAATATCTTTAGAACTAAAAATAAAAGGTCTTATAAATATTCAATTTGCATTAAAAAATAATAAACTATATATTATTGAAGTTAATCCAAGAGCTGCAAGAACTATTCCTTTTATTTCTAAATCTACAGGAATACAATTAGCAAAAGTAGCTACAAAAGTTATGATTGGAATTAACTTAAAAAAACAAAACTTTGTTAAAGAAGAAATTAAATTGAAGTATTATTCAGTAAAAGAATCTGTTTTCCCATTCAACAAGTTTTCTCATTCAGATCCTATTCTTGGACCAGAAATGAAATCTACTGGAGAAGTTATGGGAATAGGAAAAAGTTTTGAAGAAGCTTTTGGAAAAGCTATTTTAGGTACTCAAAATAAAATAAGTAATAAAAAAAGAACTTTATTAATAATTAATGAAGAAAAAAAAAAATTAATTATAAAACTAGCAAAAAAATTAAAAAAATTTAATTTCAAAATAGATACAACAAAAAAAATTTATGATCTTTTAAAAAAAAATAATATTCATACAAGAAATATTCAAAAAATATATGATAATAAATTAAAAATATGTAAAAAAATAAAAAATGGAAAATATTCATATATTATTAGTACAGCGATTTCAAAAAATGAAATAAAAACAACAAAATTTATTCGAGAACAAGCTATTCAATATAAAATATATTATAATACTACAATAAATGGAGCAATAGCATCTATTAATTCATTAAAAAAAGATCCATTTAAAAAAATTTTATATTTACAAAAAATTCATAAAAAAATAAAAATAAAATAAAAAAAATAATTTTAAAATTTAATGTTATTTAAAATAATAAAAAATATATTTTTTTAAAAATTTTACATAAATAATTATTTTATTAAATTACATTTTTTTTTAAAAATTTTTTTATCTTCCCATCTAAAAATAGTTAAATATCTACCCCAACAACAACCAGCATCTAAAGGAAATATATTTTCTGGTGTTGTTGTATCTTTTAATGAAGACCAATGTCCAAAAAAAATAAAATATTTCTTTCCTAATTTATTTTTTATAGTAAACCATGGAACAATATTTTTATTAAAATGAGGAGGAGTATCTTTATAACTAAAATCTAATTCTCCATTAAAATAACAATATCGCATTCTAGTAAAAACATTAATTGTAAAACGAAAAATATCATATTTATTTAAATTATTTAACCAAAAATTAGGAAAATCTCCATTCATATATTTTAAATATTTTAAAAAATTATTTCCTGATAAAATTTTATGAGCTTGATTTGAAAATTTTAAAATATCATTTAAACCCCATTTAGGAAAAATTCCAGCATGTGTCATAATTAATTTTCTTTTTTTATCATATTGAATTAAAGGAACATTTCTTAATTTATTCATAATATCGTGCATATTATTGTTATTTAATAAATCTGAAATCTCTTTTTCTATAGATCTTTTTTGAACTTCATAATATATTGAAATTAAATTTAAATCATGATTTCCTAATACTAATTTTACATTTTTTTCTAAAGAAAAAATATACTCTAAAACTTTAAAAGAATCTGGACCACGACCAACTAAATCACCTGTTATCCATAATTGATCTTTAACAATATTAAAATTAACTTTTTTTAAAAGAGATTTAAATTGATTATAACATCCATGAATATCACCTATAAAATAAGTACTCATAAATAATTTCCTATTTTTTCAAATATAATATAAACAACATTTATAAAAATTTTAAATACTATCTAAATTTTTTTATAAAATTTATATATAACTAAATATATTTTTTTATTAAAAAATCTGTCAACAAACAATATTTTTTCAAAGATAAATTTTCAGGACGTAAGCTAGAATCAATATCTAAAGAAATTAATTCTTTTTCTGTAAATAATTTATATAAACTATTTTTTAATACTTTTCGTCTACTATTAAAAGCTATTTTTGTAATTTTACTTAATACATTAACATCAAAAAGTAATTCAGAAAATAATTTATGTGGAGATAACTTTAAAAAAGTAGAACTAATTTTTGGAATAGGAGAAAAACAATCTGGAGATATATCAAATAATTTTTCAGTTTTAAAAAAATACTGTATTAAAATACTTAATCTCCCATAAAATTTATTATTAGGTTGAGCTAAAATTCTATTTGCAAATTCTTTCTGAAACATAAAATGTAAATCTTTAAAAATAAAATTATATTTTGTTAAATTAATTAATAATTTTGTAGAAATATTATACGGTAAATTTCCAAAAAGTCGTATTTTTTTTTTATCTTTATCTAAATAAAAATTTAAAAAATCAAAACTTAATACATCTTTTAAATAAAAATCTATTTTGTAAAATATTTTTTTTTTTTTAAAAAATTTTAAAATATCAGAATCAATTTCAACAACCGATAAATTATCAATTAAATTACACAAAGGAATAGTTAAAGCTCCTAAACCAGGACCAATTTCAAATAACAAATCATTTTTTTTTGGATCTATAGAATTTATAATTTTATCAATAATACAAACATCTTTTAAAAAAATTTGACTAAAATATTTTTTTTTAAAAAATTTATATATTTTTTTTTTTTTTTTCATAATTTAACAAATTTCTCAACGTATAAAATTTAAAATTTATCATAAAAAATTTTTTATTTATTTAAAATATTTATAAATAAAAATTATAAAAAATATAATGATTATTTTTCTAAAAAAATTTTTAAAATTTTTAAAAATAATTTTTGTCTATTATATAAATAAAATTATTTTATAAAAATACTAATTTTTACTTTAAAATAAAAATTTTTAAAAATTAATACTTATTATACTATATTTTAAAAAAATAAATATATTTGAAATATATTTTTTAGATAAATAATTTAATAAAAAAATTTTATATAATTTTTATCAAAAATTTATACTAAAAATAACAAATTTATAAATAAATTTTTATATTTTATAATCTATTTTAAAAATTTTAAATATGTTAAAAATTAATTTTTTACAATGTCTATTATTATTCTTTAATAATTCTATAAAATAAAAAATTTTAAAAAATAAATATAAAATTAAAAAATAAATTTTATAAAATTTTTTTAACATATTACTTTTTTAAAAATTAAAATAAAAAATATAAATAGATATTTATATCATTATTAAATTTTATTTAATTTATATAAAAACAATAATATTTAAATAATTTTCTAAAAAAAATAACATAAAATTTTAAAATTTATATATTTTTTTATGTTTTAAACATCTAAAATAAAAAAAAATAATTAAACTTAAAAATTTACTATTAAAAAAATTTTTTGTGATTTTAATATTTCTCTTATTTTAAAAATTCATATAAAATATTTAAATAATTTATATTTTTAATATGGAATAAAAAATATGGAACTATTATTTAATTATCTTTCTAATCAAACATTAATTTATTTTTGTTTAATAGTTGCAATTATTTCTTTTATAGAATCCTTAGCTTTAATTGGATTATTTATACCTGGAATGATGATCATGTCAGCAATAGGAGCAATTATTGCAAATTCTCATGAAAAATTTTATCCATCATGGATTTCTTCAACAATTGGATGTTTATTAGGAGATTGGATTTCATATTTTATTGGATTTAAATTTAAAAATTGGGTAAAAAAATTAAGAATATTTAAAAAATATTATGTAATTATAAAAAAAATGATAAAAATATTAAATGAACATAGTATATCTTCAATTTTTTTTGGAAAATTTATTGGACCCGCAAGACCAATTATTCCTATTTTATCTGGAATGCTAGAAATATCTTTTATAAAAAAATTTTTTTTACCAAATTTTTTAAGCTGTATTATATGGCCTTTAATATATTTAATACCTGGAATGTTAACAGTATTATTAATACATCTTCCAAAAAATCACGAAAATAATATTTTTAAAAAATTTTTAATTTTTAATATAATAATTATTTTTTTAAGCATATGGACTATTTGGAAAAATATTCAAAATAAAAAAAATATAATTATTAATTTTTTAAATAAAAGAAAAATATCATGGCTTCCAAAAATAATTTTAATAATAGGTATTATAAATATTATTATATTACAATTTAACCAAAATATGATTATTTTAAGATCTTCAATAGTAAAAATATTTTATTTCTAAACAAATTTTTTAAAAAATATTATATATTAAAATGGCACGGGTAAAAACCTAAATAATAACAATAAATATCGAAATAAAAACGAAATTAATTAATATTACGTGCCTTTAAAATTATATTCTTAAAAAATCAATATGTAAAAATTTATGTTTATATGGATGTCTTTGAACTTCTTTTAAAATAACTTTAATTTTTTTTTTATTAATAACTAATAATATATTACTTTGAAGTTTATTTTTATTAAAAAAATTTATAATATCATTTTGTTTTAATTTAATTAATAAATTTTTTTTTTTTTTTCCGTATACTATTGATGGTAAACTATTTTCACATCTTAATTGTCTACTATAACTAGTCCCAGATTTTAGTCTTTCTGTTCCATAAATAGTTATCATAATTAATCTCTCACAAATTATTAAACAAATTAATTTAAAAAAATTTAATTTACTTTAAAATGCTTGTTTTTTTAACCAAGAAATTTCTTTTTTCCATAATTTATTATTTATTGTTTCTAAAATTATAGGTTTTTTATTAAATCTTTTATCTTTCATAAAAATTTTAAAAAAATTTTTTCCAATATATCCTAAACCTAAATTTTCATGTCGATCTTTACGACTTCCTAAATTATTCTTTGAATCATTTAAATGTATCCCTTTTAAATAATTAAATCCAATATATTTATCAAAATCACTAAAAGTTTTATAATAATTATCTAAATCACGTATATCATATCCTGAAGCAAACAAATGACATGTATCAATACAAATACCAATTCGATTTTTATTATTTACTTTATCTAAAATATCAGATAAATGCTCAAATCGATATCCTAAATTTGTTCCTTGACCTGCAGTATTTTCAAGAACTAAAATAACATTTTTTGTTTGTTCTAAAATAATATTTATAGACTCTGAAATTCGATTTAAACACATTTTTTTAGAAAATTTATTTAAATGACTACCTGGATGAACATTTAAAAAATTAAGACCTAATTTATCACATAATAAAACTTCATCTATTAAAGATTTGATAGATTTATTTAAAAAAAATTTATTAGGATGCCCTAAATTTACTAAAAATCCACTATGAGGTAAAATTTGTTTCATAGAATAATTATATTTTTTACATTTTTTTTTAAAATTTTTTATTACTTTTTTAGAAATTTTAGAAATTTTCCATCTTAATGGATTTTTTATAAAAAAACCTATTGCAGTTGATTTTAACTTATAAGAGTTTTCTAAAGATTGAACTATACCTTTAGAAATACTAACATGAGGTCCAATATATTTCATTATTTATTTCCTATTTAAAAAAAATACAATTTTTTAAAAACATATATATATAAATTTTTTAAAATACTTAATAAAATTAATAATATATAATATTTAAAATTTATAAAAATTTTTAAAAATTTATTATTTTAAAAAAATATATTTAATTTAATAAAAATTTTTTACCCTAAAAATTTTTATAAAACATATTATAAAATATTTCTTAAGGAAATTATGAACAATAAAAAAATAAAAAGTTTTTATGAAATTATTATAAATTTAAAAACTTTTTGGAATAAACAAGGTTGTACAATATTAGAACCATTAGATATTCCTATTGGAGCAGGAACATTTCATCATAAAACATTTTTTTCATGTATAGAAAAAAAACCCATTTCATATGCTTATACTCAAGCATCAAGAAGACCAACAGATGGAAGAAGCGGAAAAAACAAAAATAGACTACAACAATATTATCAATTTCAAGTAATTATAAAACCAGTAAAAAAAAATATTCAAGAAATTTATATTCAATCTTTATCTAATCTTAAAATAGATATTAATAATAATGATTTAAAATTTATAGAAGATAATTGGAAAAATCCAACATTAGGTGCTTCTGGAATAGGATGGGAAGTATGGCTAAACGGAATAGAAATTACACAATTTACATATTTTCAACAAATTGGAGCAATAAATTGTAATCCAGTAGCAATTGAAATAACCTATGGATTAGAAAGATTAGCTATGCATATTCAAAACATTAAAAATATATATGAAATAATATGGTCTGAAAATAAATTTGAAAAAATCACTTATAAAGATCTATTTTATAAAAATGAAATTGAACAATCTAAATACAATTTAGAAATTTCAGGAAAAAATTTTTTATTTAAAAATTTTAAATTATATTATTTTGAATCAAAACGATTATTATCACTTAAAAAAATTCTTCTCATACCTGCTTACGAATGTATATTACAAGCTATTCATTGTTTTAACTTATTAGATTCTAGAAGACTAATATCATCTATAGAAAGACAAAATTATATTTTTAAAATTCGAAAAATTACTAAAAAAATTGCACAAACATATAACAAAAGAGTAAATTATGAAACAAAAAACATTTCTAGTAGAAATAAGAATAGAATACATTCCTGCTAATATATTAAAAAAAATATCATTATCTTTTTATAATAAATTTATTAAAATATTAAATATAAAAAATATAAATTATAAAAAAATAAATTGGTTTGCTACACATAAAAAAATAGCAATACAAATAATAAATGTGAAAAATAATAATAAAAAAAAAATTATTATTAAAAAAGGCCCTCCAACGTCAATTTCATATGACAAATTCGGAAATTTACAAAAACCAGCTATATTATGGATGAAAAAACTTAAAATTGATATAAATAAAATTAAAAAATATAAGAAAAATAATTCAGAATGGTTAATTTATAAAAAAAAAAAAAAAATTAAAAAATTAAAAGAAACACTTCCTAAAATAACAAAAAAAGTTATTTATAAATTATCTCATCCTCATTTTATGAGATGGAATAAAAAAAATTATAAATTTATTAGACCTGTCAGAAATATTATTATGTTATTAAATAAAAAAATTATTCCTTTTAAAATTTTCAATTTACAAACAAATAATAATTCTCAAGGACTTGAATTAAATAAAAAAAATACAATAAAAATTTTACATGCAAAAAATTATGAATCAATTTTATTAAAAAAAGGAAACATAATTGTAAATTATAAAAAAAGAAAAAAAAAGATTTTAAAAGATATTAGAAATTTAACAAAAAATAGCAATAGTTATATAAAAATTAACAAAAACTTATTAAATGAAGTAAATTCTTTAGTTGAACAACCAACTGCTTTAATTTCTAATTTTAATAAAAAATATTTATCTATTCCAAAAGAAATAATTATTTATGTTATAGAAAAAATTTTAAAATCTTTTCCATTATTTAAAAAAAATGGAGATTTAAAATCTTATTTTATTTTTATAATAAATTTACAAACAAAAAATTATAAAAATATAATATTAGGATATAAATCTGTAATATCTTCTAAATTACAAGATATTATTTTTTTTCTTAAAAAAGATATAAAAACTCCTCTAAAAAAAAATAAAAAATTACTAAAAAATGTTTTATTTTATAATAATTTAGGAAGTTTATACAAAAAACAAAAAAGACTTCAAAAAATAATATTATTTTTTTCAAAAATAATAAATTTTAATATTAAAAATGCTTTTAGAGCTGCTTCTTTATCAAAATATGACATTGTTAGTAATATGGTTTCAGAATTTCCAGATATGCAAGGAATAGTAGGATCTTATTATGCAAAATATAATAATGAAAAAAAAGAAATATATAAAGCAATTAAAGAACAATATCTTCCAAAATATGAAAATGATAAATTACCTCAAACAAAAATAGGAAAAATATTATCAATATCAGATAAATTTGATAATTTAATTGGATTATTTCTTATAGGAAAGCAACCTAAATCAGATAAAGATCCTTTTGCTTTAAGAAGAACCGTAATAGGAATATTAAAAATAATTATAACAAATAAAATTTCATTTAATCTAAATATTTTAATTGAAAAAATTGTAAAAATATATAATATAAAAAAACCAAAATTATTTTATAAAAATATATTAAATTTTATAATCAATAGATTTAATAACTTTTATAAAAATGAAAAAAATATAAAAAAAATTATAAAATCTGTAACTAATTTTAATAAAATTAATTTATTTAAAATAAATAAAAAAATCAAAACATTAATAAATTTTATAAAGTCTATTAATTCAAAAAAAATATTAATTTTAAATAAAAGAATTGATAATATCCTAAAAAAAAATCATAAAAACTATATAACAAAAATTAATAAATCATTATTAAGTAATAATTTAGAAAAAAAAATAGTTTATAAAATAAAAAAAATATCTAAAAAAATAAAAAAATATAACAAACAAAAAAAATATAAAAATTCTATACAAGAAATAATAAATATCCATTCAATAATAGAAAAATTTTTTAATGAAATAAAAATAAATCATGAAATAAAAGAAATTAAAATTAATAGATTAAGCATTTTAAAAAAATTAAAAAATATATTTTCTAAAATAGCAAATTTTTCTTATTTATACTAAAAATATATTAGATATATTGACTAAAAAAATACTTAAAAAGAAATTTAAATTTTTTTAGTCAAATAAACTATTTTTTTAAAATATTAAAAAAATTACATTAATTTCAAAGTTCCTTTAGGAAGAATAGCTAATATAAAATCACGTTTTATTAATACTTTAATATTTTTATTTAATTCTATTTTTAGATAACTGTTTTTGTAAATTTTACAAACTTTTCCAATAAAACCACTTTTTGTCATTACTTCATCATTCACAACAATAGAATTTATTAATTTTAATTGTGTATTTAATTTTTCTTTTTGAGGTTTAAATATAAAAAAATAAAAAAATAATAAACATATTAATAAAAAAAAAACTATAGAAAACATATTTTTTGAAATAGAATTTATTGAAAATAAATATACTGAATTCATTAAACAATTCATTTTTTGTGCCTTAAATAAAAATTTATATTTTAAAATTTTTTTTAAAAGAAATTTATTAAAAACAAAATAATAAAATTCATCAAAAATTTTATTTATAGATATTTAAAAATATTAAAATAACTAATTATAATAAAAAATTTTTTAAAAAATATAAAAAATGAAATAAAAATTTGTATTATAAAATAAAAAATTATTTACTTCTTAATTCAGCTTGAAATTTATTCTTTAGTGTTTTTAAACATTGTTTTAATAAAGATTCGATTTCAATATTAGTTAAACTTTTTTTATTACTTTTAAAAAAAATTCTAATAGATAAACTTTTTTTATCTTTTGGAATATTTTTTCCTTGATAAACATCAAATATATATACATTAAAAATATATTTTAAAGAAACCTGATAACATATATAAACAATTTCCGAAGAAGAAATTTTATTTGATATAATAATAGATATATCTCTTGAACTATAAGGATATAAAAAAAATTCATTAATTTTTTTTTCAATAAATAATAAATTTTTAATAAAAATCTCAAATGCAAATACATCATCTTTAAATTGAAAAAATTTTTTAACAGAATTATCTAACATTCCAATAGATCCTATTAAAGTATTTTTATAATAAATTTTTGAACACAAATTTTTATCAAATCCTAAAATGCTATCTTTTTTAAATAAAATTTCATTATAATTAAAAAAATAAGATAAAAAAAATTCTACATCATATTTTAAATCATAATAATTAAATTTTCTATCCTTATATAACCAATTTTTTTTTTGTTTAAAACCACTTTTTATTCCAGAAAAAACAAAAAATTGATTGATATCAAATTCTTTATTCATTTTTTTTTTAAAACATAAACCACTTTCAAATATAGAACAAGAATCTTGTTGACGATTTTTATTATATAACATAACTTTAATTAACCCAGGAAACAAAGATGCTCTCATATAAGATAAATCTTTAGAAATAGGATTAATAATTTTTAATAATTTATGTTTTTTAGAAAAAATTTTTTGAGATAAAAAGTCTGAAAAACTATAATTTATTACTTCAGAATAACCTTTGTTTAATAAAAAATTATTTATTTTTTTTATTTTTTTTAAATTAGTATTTACCTTATTAGAATTAAAAAAAAATTTTAAAGGAATAGAAGGTATTTTATTATATCCATAAAATCTTGCTATATCAGATATAACATCTTCTATACATAAAATATCTGAACGAAAAAATGGTGGAAAAACTTTTATTTTAGATAAATTTTCAAAAACACAATATTTTAATTTTTTTAAAATATCAATAATAACAAATTTATTAATTTTAAATCCTAAAATTTTATTTATTTTTTTATATGATAAAGTAATTTTTTTATTATTTTTTATATGAAATTTTGAAAAAAAATTAACAGAACTTATTTTTCCTCCACATAATTTTAATAATATTTTTGTAATTTTTTTTAAAGAAAAATAAGATAAATATTTTTCACATTTTCTAAAATGACTATCATATGATAAATAATAATTTTTATAATTACTTTTAATTCGATCAATATAACTATGATTAAAAACTCCTGATCCTAAAAATATATTTTTAGTATTTTTATTTATATAAAAATCTTTTGAATTTATAAAACCACCTAAAGATATTATTTTTTCATTATTTAAAAGAACAATAGTATCTTTTACTGTTTTAATATAAAAATTTTTTTTTAAAAAAAATTTCTCATTTTTTTTTGATAATCTAATTTTCAAAAAATTATTATTAATTTTATCAAAATCAAAAATATGAATTGATTGACCTAACTCTAATGAAACATAATTTACTACATCTTGAACTATATTAATAGATTCTATATGAGATTTTCTTAAAAATTCTCTAATCCAAAATGGAGTTTTTATAGATAAATCAATATTTTTTATAATTTTTAAAAAATAATTTGAACAAATATTATTTTCTTGAACTAAAATATTAAATTTTTTTGTACTTTTTTTTTTTATATCTTTCTGAATATGATATTTATTTTTTAAATTAATATTATTTAAAACTGAAAGATCTCTTGCAATTCCTAATATTCCTAAACAATCATTTCTATTTGGAGTAATATTGATCAAAATAGTATCTTCAGGATTTTTTTTAAAATACTCTTTAACAAAAATTCCAATTTTAACATTATAAGGAAATTCTACTACATAATTTTTATTTCCAAAAATATTAAAATCAGAATATTTATATATTTTCCATTTTAATTCTTTTATTATATTTTTTTTTAAAAAAACTTCATTTATATTAAAATTTTTGTATTCTTTTATACCTATAGCTAATTTCATTCCTTTATAACAATTTATTTTTTTTGACAATAATTTTATAAACACATTTTTATTAATATAAATTTTAAATATATAACACTTATTTAATTTTTTTATAGATATAACTTTACCAATAATAGAATTTTTAAAATTATATTTTTTTTTTACATAATCTTCTACTTCTAACCCAATTTCAGTCAATTGATTACAAATTACAGAATCTTTAATATTTTTGTTTAAAAAATATTTTAAACATGAAAGACTAAATTTCATTTTTTCTCACTATTATTTAAATTGTTTTAAAAATCTTAAATCATTTTTAAAAAATGAACGAATATTTGATAAATTATATTTTAACATAATCAATCGTTCAATTCCGATTCCAAAAGCACATCCAGAATATATTTTTGAATTAATTTTTACATTTTTTAAAACAGTTGGATGAACCATACCACATCCTAATACTTCTAACCATTTTTGTGACTTATTATTAAAAATATCTATTTCTGCTGATGGAGTAGTAAAAGGAAAATATGAATTCCTAAATCTAATTTTATATACTTTTTTAAAAAAATCATATAAAAAATTTTCCATTATCCACTTCAAATTTGAAAAACTAATACCTTTTTCTACAATTAATCCTTCAATTTGATGAAACATTGGGCTATGTGTTAAACTTGAATCATTTCTATATACTTTTCCTGGAACTACTATTCTAATAGGAGGTTTTTTAACTTCCATTGATCTAATTTGAACACTAGAAGTTTGAGTTCTTAATAAAAAATTTTTATTAAACCAAAAAGTATCGTGACTATCTCTTGATGGATGATCTTTTTTAATATTTAAAGCATCAAAATTATAATAATCACTTTCTATTTCTGGACCAGAAATAACTTCACAACCCAATTTTGAAAAAAAATTCTGTATTTTATATATTGATTTAGTAATAATATGCAATGAACCCGAACAAATTTCTTTAGATGATAAAGTAATATCAATATTACTTTTATTTAAAGTAATATTAGAAAATTTCTCTATTAATTCGTTTTTTTTATTTAAAATTAATTTTATTATTTTTTTTTTAATTTTATTAATAAATATACTAAATTCTTTTCTTTTATTTAAATCCATTTCTTTTAAAAATTTCATTTTTTTTGTAATAAATCCTTTTTTTCCTAAATTTTTAGACTTTATTTCATTTAATTCATATATATTTTTACATTTATTAATTTGTAATAATACATTTTTAATATATTTTTTAGTTAGTTTCATATTAAATTATCATTTTTAAGAAAAAATTAATACTAAAAAGCTTCCTTTAAGGAAGCTGATCAGTTTTATTGTAATTTAAAAAAATATTATTTTTTTATTTATAAAAAAATAAATTAACGTCTAAAACTATAAAAAAATATTTATTGATAACATTTTTTTATTTACTTAAATGTAAACGAGATTCTTTTACTAATTTTGAAAAAGAAATTTGATCATAAATAGAAATTTCAGAAAGAATTTTTCGATTAATATGAATATTCGCTTTTTTTAAACCATGCATAAAACAACTATAAGATAAATCATTTTTCCTAACTGCAGCATTAATACGCGTAATCCATAAATTTCTAAAATTTCTTTTTTTTTGACGTCTATCTCTATATGCATATTGACCTGCTTTTAACACAGCTTGAATAGCAACTCGATATACTCTCGATCTCGCTCCATAATATCCCTTTGCTTTCTTTAAAATTTTTTTATGACGAGCACGAGAACAAACTCCTCTTTTTACTCGAGCCATTTTTAATCCTCATTTAATTTTAAAAACTGAATAAAAATACTATTTTAAATATATGGAAAAAAAGATCTTACTTCTTTTATATTTGAATGAGAAACAATTTTTTTTGATCTTAAATGTCTCTTTCTAGAACTTGTTTTTTTAGTAAGAATATGTCTTAAATTTGCTTGCTTTCTTTTAAATTTTCCAGATGCTGTTTTTTTAAAACGCTTAGAAGCACTTTTTAAAGTTTTTAATTTATTCATTATATATTCCAAAAAATTCTAACATTTTAAAAAATAGATTGTATTTTTTAAATTATATTTTTTTAGGAGATAAAATCATAACCATTTGCCTTCCTTCAATTCTTGAAGGAAAAAATTCAACTAAAGAAATATTACTTAGATCTTTTTTTACCCTATTTAAAACATTTACTCCTATTTTTTGATGAGCCATTTCTCTTCCTCTATAACGAAGAGTAATTTTAACTTTATTACCATCTTTTAAAAAACGAATTAAATTTCTTAATTTTACTTGATAATCGCCTTCATCTGTACTAGGTCTAAATTTAATTTCTTTAATTTGTACTACTTTTTGTTTCTTTTTTTGTTCTTTTAATTCCTTTGTTTTATTGTAAATAAATTTTCCATAATTCATTATTTTACATACTGGAGGTTCTGCATTAGGACTAATTTCTACTAAATCTGCTCCTACCATTTCTGATTGAATTAAAGCATCTGAAAGGCTTACAATTCCTAATTTTTCATTTTTTAAGCCAGTTAAACGTACTTTTAAAGCTCGAATTTCATTATTTATTCTATGAATTCTATTCATTTGCGCTCTTTTCCAGCCTTTAATATTTATTTCCTCCATATAAAAAATAAATAAATAATTTTATTTAAAAATTTTCTCTAAAAATTCTAATAAATTTACATTATTAAAAACTTTTCCAGAAAAATGTCTAATAGAAACAGTATTATTTTGAAATTCTTTATCTCCACAAATTAATATATAAGGAATTTTTGATAAAATACTTTCTCTAATTTTCAAACTCAAACTTTTATTACGTAAATCCATTTCAGTTCTTATATTTTTATTTTTTAAAAAATTCTCAACAGATTGACAATATTTAATATTTTTTTCAGATACATTAATAATTTTTACTTGAACAGGAATTAACCAAATAGGAAGATAACCTTTATATTCCTCAATAAGAATTCCAATAAATCGTTCAATAGAACCTAAAATCGCTCTGTGAATTAATACTGGAAATTTTTTTTTATTATTTTTATTAATATAAAAAGATCCTAATCTTTCTGATAAATAAAAATCTAATTGAATCGTTCCACATTGCCAATTTCTATTAAAACAATCTCTTAATACAAATTCTATTTTTGGTCCATAAAATGCACCTTCTCCTTTTTGAATTATGAATTTTATATCGTTTTTTTGTAAAACATGTAATAAAACTGATTCAGTATAATCCCATACTAAATTATTACCAATTCTTTTCTTTGGGCGAGTAGATAATTTTACAGAAATTTTTTTAAATGAAAAATTATTATATATTTCATAAATCATTTTTATACAATTTTCAATTTCATTTTCTAATTGTGATTTTGTACAAAAAATATGAGCATCATCTTGTGTAAAGTGCCTTAATCTCATTAAACCATGCAAAGAACCTGAAGATTCATTTCTATGACAACTTCCAAATTCAGATAATCGAATCGGTAAATCACGATAAGATTTTAAAGAATTATTAAAAATTTGTATATGTCCAGGACAATTCATTGGTTTAATACAATATTCTTTATTTTCAGAAAATGTAGAAAACATAAAATTTTTATAATTTTCTAAATGACCACTTTTTTTCCATATTAATTTATTCATTAAAGATGGAGTTTTAACTTCTTGATATTTATATTTTATTAACTTTTTTCTAATAAACTCTTTTAATTTTTTAAATATAAACCATCCATTATAATGCCAAAACACCATTCCTGGAACATCTTTCTGTAAATGAAATAAATTTAATTGTTTATTAACTTTTCTATGATCAATTTCTTTTTTATCTTTTAAAATCTTTAAAAAATTTTCTAATTGAAACTTATTTTCCCAAGCAGTACCTGAAATTCTTTGTATCATAATATTATTTTTATTTGATTTCCAATATACTCCAGATAATTTTTGTAATTTAAAATATTTACAAAAATTAACTTTAGGTGCTTGTATACCAGTCAAAAAATCAATATTATCTTCATGAGAATAAAAATAAATATTACTATCACATGAAAAATTTGATTTTAAAATTTTAATTTTATATGTTTCTTTTAAATTTATTAAAATTTTTTTAAAATTTTTATAATCCATTTTTTTTCTAAATATATAATAATTTCTTTTAACTAAAGAACGCATTTTTTTTTCAATTAAACATATTTCTTTCTTAGTTATAGGATTTTTTTTATAAAATTCATAATAAAATTGAGATTTATTTACAAAAGATTTACATAATTTAATTTTTGGCCATAAAGATTTAAGAGTATAACCTAACAAATGAAGACATGTATTTCTAATTATTCTTAACGCAGACTCATCTGTTTTTTTAATAAAAAATAAATTTGAATCTTTTTCAATTAATGTATTCCAATCTACTATTTTTTTATTTAAAAATCCTGCAATATAAGAATTTTTATAAATATTTTTAAAATCTTTAGCAACTTTTCTGATAGAAATAGATTTTTTATATTGTTTTTTGCTACCATCAGAAAATGTAATAACAGGCATCTAATATCCTTAACCTAGAAATAAGAAAAAATATAAAAATAATTTTTATATACTAAAAAATAAAAAAATATTAAAAAAATAATTTATTTTTTAAAAAATTAATTCCTATGACAAATAGCTTCAGATAAATTTTTAATCATTAAAACACTATCTTCCCAATTTAAACAAGAATCAGTAATAGATTGCCCATATTTCATTTTATATTTTTTAGAAATTTGTTGAGAACCTTCTTCTAAAAAACTTTCTATCATCACACCAAAAATATTATTTGATCCATTAACTATTTTCTTACAAACAGATTTACATACATTAAATTGTAATTTATGCTGTTTTAAAGAATTTCCATGACTAAAATCAACCATTAATTTTTCTGGTAAATTAAATTTTTTTAAATTTAAAATAGCTTTATCAATATCTTTTTTATGATAATTTGGTTTAGATCCACCTCTCATAATTATATGAGATAAAGAATTTCCGCTTGTATGATTTATAGTCATTTTACCATTTTTATCAGGTGCTAAAAAAACATGTTGTACTCTTGAAGCTCTTATTGCATCTATTGCAATTGATGTATTTCCATCTGTACCATTTTTAAAACCCACAGGGCAAGATAAAGCTGATGCCATTTCACGATGAATTTGGCTTTCTGTAGTCCTTGCTCCAATAGCTCCCCAACTAATTAAATCATTTATAAATTGTCCAATTACCATATCTAAAAATTCAGTTGCAGCAGGTAATCCTATTTTATTAATATCTAATAAAAATTTCCTTGCAATCGACAATCCTTTATTTACTTGAAAAGTATTATCAATATCAGGATCAGATATTAAACCTTTCCACCCAATAACTGTTCTAGGTTTTTCAAAATATGTTCTCATTATAATTTCTAGAGAAGATTTATATTTTTTTCTTAAATAATTTAAACGATTTGCATAATCTAAAGCTGCAATTGGATCATGTATAGAACATGGGCCAATAATTACTAATAATCGTGAATCTTTTCCTGACATAATATTTGAAATTCTTTTTCTAGTATTAATTACATTATCAATAATTTCAGAAGTAACAGGAAAACATTCTGATAACTTTGCTGGAGTAATTAAAGGATCTATTCTTAATGTTCTCAATTCATCTGTTTTTTTCATATATTTCTCTATAAAATTATAATATTAAAAGAACTAATAACATTTTTTTTTAAATTTATATTCAATTTTTTATAATCTATTTCTAAAATTTAGAACTTTTTTATCAAAAATTTTTTTATAAAATAATAAAAAATTACTAATATTATAATTTATTAAAATATAAAAAATTTATATTTATAAAAAAATTTCATATTTTTTATAAAAATATTTTATTTAAAATTTTTAATAAAATTAAAAATTTAAAAAAATTTGTTATTTATTTTTTATAATTAATTTTTTAATTTTTTTTATATTATATACGTTTTTTTCCGATTTTTCTTTCATCCAAGATAAAATAATTCTATAAGTAATATCTAAAATAACAGGGCCAATAAATAATCCTATCATTCCAAATGATATAAAACCACCTATAACACCTGATATAATTAAAAAAGAAGGTAAATTAATTCCAATTTTAATAAATAAACATCTTAAAACATTATCTAATATAGAAAGAAAAAAACTCCACAATAAAAGAAATGTTGCATAAAAGAAATATTTCTTCCAAAATAACCAAAAAACAATTGGAATTAAAATAGGAAGAGATCCTATTTGAATCAATGACAAAAATATTATTAAAATAATTAAAAAAATAGAATATGGAAGGCCTATTATAAATAAACCTAAACCAGCTAAAATTCCTTGAAAAAAAGCAGTAACAACTACACCTAAAGCAACTGAACGAATAGCTTTTCCTATAATTAATAATATTTCATGAATAGATTTTGAATTCAAACGATAAGACACATCATAAATAATAGAATTTATACTTTCACCTTTCCAATATAATAAATAACTAAAGAAAAAAACAAAAAACAAATCAATCAAAGATTTAGTTAAAACTTTTATTTGAAAAATTAAAAATTTAATAAATTGATAAATATAAGGTTGAAAATAATGAAATATATTATTTTTTTTGATATTTAACAAATTATTGTATCCAGATTCAAATCTTGAACCAAAAATAGGTATAGAATTTAAATAATTTAAATTAAAAATTTTATGATCTTCAGTTGCAATCCAATTAATAAATAAAATACTATTTTCAATTAAACTATTTATAAAAAGAAATACTGGAATAAAAAATAACAATAATAAAAATATCATTATAAAAAAAACAGATAAATGCCTTCTTCCTCCTAAAAAATGTTCTAATTTTAACATTAAAGGCCAAGTAGAAATAACTATCATGCTAGCCCAAAATAAACTTTTAAAAAAAGGACATATAATATAAAAACTTGCTAAAATAATAGATGAAATCGAAATTGTTAAAACAATAATCTGTGATAAATCCATACTATCTTTTGGATTTTTCATAAAATTATACCTTAATTATTTTTTATACTTTTAAAAAAACTAAATTTTATTTAAAAAATATTATAATATAGTATAATATATAAGTAAAAAAATTCTATTAATCATAAAATTTTATAACTATAATAAAATTTTGTAAAAAAAATTTTTTTTATTTTCTAAAAAAATTATAATAAATATTATAAATTAGAGAAAAATGTTATTATGAAAAATTATCTATTTAAATCAAATATAAAAAAATTAAAAGGTATATATATCACAAAAAATGCACTTAAAAAAATTAATTCAGAATTTAATTCAAATAAAAAAATTAATATTAAAATAAATATAAAAAAAACAGGATGCGCAGGATTTAAATATTTTTTAAAAAAATATAACAAAATTAAAGAAAAAGACATAATTTTTTTTAAAAAAAATATAAATATTATAGTTTCAAAAAATGAAATAAAATTTATTGATGGAATAAAAATAGATTTTATTCAAGAAAAATTCAAAAATATTTTTAAATTTTTTCATAAAAATATAAAAAATACATGCGGTTGTGGAGAAAGTTTTCAAATTAAAAATATTTTTTAATAAATTTTTTATAAATTTTAAAAACATTTTATTTCCATATTATAAGAAAAAATGTTTTTTTTCCTTTTTTAAGTAATGTATATTTTTTAAATAATTTATCCAAATCTGAAAAAATGTAATTTATATTTTTCTCTTTTTTATAATTAATGGAAATTGAATTTGAACTAATTAAATCTCTTGCATGTCTATATGAAGTCGCTAAATTAGTTAAATATAAAACTTCCTTCAAATTATATATTTTATTTTTTAAACAAATATGAGGAGCATTATATTTTTTTAATTTTTTTAAATTTTTTAATTTTAACATATTTAATTTTTTAGAAAAAAAAATATTAGAAATTTTTTTAGAAATTTTATATTTTTTTTTTCCATGTATTAAACAAGTAACATTTTTTGCAAGAATTTTTTTTGATTTAATATAAGTATTTTCTTTTTTATCTTTTTTTTTCATTTTCTGAATTTTATCTATACTTAAAAAAGTAAAATATTTTAAATAATTATATATATTTTTATCTGTAGTATTTAACCAAAATTGATAAAATTCATATGGAGTAGTTTTCTTTGAATCTAACCATATTGTTTTTAATCCACTTTTTCCAAATTTTTCACCTGTAGAAGTTGTTAAAAGAGGCAAAGTTAACCCAAAAACTTCAGAATTGTACAAAGAATGAGTTAAATGAATACCAGAAGTAATATTACCCCATTGATCAGATCCACCTATTTGAAGCATAGTATTATAATTTTTATATAAAATAGAAAAATCATAAGCTTGTAATAAACTATAAGAAAATTCAGTAAACGAAATACCTTTATTATCCCTATCAATTCTTTGTTTAACGGATTCTTTATTAATCATTTGTTTAACGGAAAAATTTTTTCCGATTTTTCTTAAAAAACTAATTATATTTAATTTTTTAAACCAATCGTAATTATTTAAAATAATTGCTTTATTTGATATATCTGAAAAATCTAAAAACAATGAAATTTGACTTTTAATATTCTCAATCCAAGAAGATGTATCAACAAAATTACATAATTTTCTTTCTTCTAATTTAAAACTAGGATCTCCAATTAAACTAGTTGCTCCGCCAATCAATACAATAGGAGTATGTCCTTTTAATTGAAATCTTTTTAAAAATAATAAAGGAAGAATATGACCAACATGTAAACTATCTGCAGTAGGATCAAAACCACAATATATAGAAATATTTTTTTTTTCTAATAAAACATTAACTTTAATATCATTAGTAATTTGAGATATTAATTTACGTTTTTTTAACTGATCAAGAAATTTTATTTTTAACATATAAATCCTATTTTCTATAAAAAATAAATATAAAATATACTATAATACAAAAAATTTTTTTAAAATTTTAATTTATTATTATACTTACATAATTTATATAATATACAAATATTACATTGAATATTTTTTGCTTGGCAAACATTTCTCCCATGAAATAACAACCAACTATGAATATATAATTTCATATTATTAGGTATAATTTTTAATAAAATTGATTCAACTTTTATTGGAGTATTTCCAATTGCTAAACCTAATCTATTACATATTCTAAATACATGAGTATCTACTGCAATAGTTTTCTTATTAAAAATAAGATTTAACACTACATTAGAAGTTTTTCTTCCTACACCAGGCAACTTTTCTAATTCTTTTCTAGATGAAGGAACTAAACCTTTATATGTATTCAAAAGAAGAATACAAGTTTGAAAAATATTTTTTGCTTTTTTTTTATATAATCCTATATTTTTTATATAATATCGTATTTTTTTTTCTCCTAATAAAATCATTTTTTTCGGGTTATTAGCAACTAAAAATAAATTTTTAGTAGATTTATTTACAATAATATCCTGTGATTGAGCAGATAAAATAACAGATATTAAACATTCAAAAGCAGAAGAATATAATAACGTCGTTCTTTTTTTTTTTTTATATTTTTTTTTCAATAAAAATAAAATTTTTTGTATATTTGTTCTATTCATTTTTATATTACTAAAATTTTTTTTATACTATATATTATAAATATAAAAATTTTTAAGTTAAATAATTATTAATTATGAAAATTTAAAAAATTATGTTTTTTTTTAAAAAAACTTTTACAAGTATCAACTATAATTTGAGTCATAGAATCAATTTCAATATTTATAAAATCGTTCACTTTTCTAAACATAAAATTAGTTCTTAAAAATGTTTCAGGAATGATACGAACATAAAAACAATTTTTTACAATCTTTCCGACAGTTAAACTTACACCATCCAAACAAATAAAACCTTTGTAAAAAATATATTTTATAAATTTATTATTTAATTTTAATAAAAATTTTAAATATTTTTTAGATTTAAAAATTTTAATAATTTTAGCAGTAGTAATAATGTGGCCAGAAACAATATGACCTCCAATTTCATCATTAAATCTAGCAGCTCTTTCAACGTTTACTAAATCATTTTTTTTTAAAAATTTTAAATTAGTTTTTTTATAAGTTTCATTAATAATATGAAATTTAGCTATATTTTTAAAAATTTTTATTATAGTTAAACAACAACCATTATTAGATATTGAATCTCCTATATGAATTCCTTTTAAAAAAAAATTAGGCATAAAAAAATAACATTTATAATATTTAGAACTTTTTTTATTAATAGATAAAACAGTAGCTACTCCTTTTATAATACCTGTAAACATTATTTAACCTCGTATTTTTTTAAAAAAATAATAAAAAATAATTAATATATAAAAAAAAAATATATAAAAAGTTTTGTATTTACAAATAAAAATTTTTTATTTAAAATAAAAAGAAAAATTATAAAAAACGTTCGTAGCTCAGTTGGTAGAGCGCTACTATGACATGGTAGAAGTCAGTGGTTCAAGTCCACTCGAACGTATTATTTATTTTTTAATAACAAAAAAATATATTTTAATTTAAATAAAAATATAAAATAATTAATATAATATGATAAACTTTAAAAAAAAAATATCAAAATATAAAAAATTTTTAGTTGCATATAGTGGAGGAATTGATTCTACAGTACTTTTATATAAATTATTAGAAATTAAAAAAAAAAAAAATATAAAAATCAGAGCAATACATATAAATCATCAAATATATAAAGAATCAAAAAAATGGAGCAAACATTGTAAAAAAATTTGTATAAAAAATAAAATTAAATTTATCGAAGAAAAAATTTTTTTAAAAAAAAAAAATATAGAGTCTCAAGCACGAAAAAAAAGATATCAAATATTTAAAAAAAATTTATTATCAGAAGAAATTTTGTTAACAGGACATAATTTAGATGATCAATGCGAAACTTTAATACTATCTATAAAAAGAGGAAGCGGACCAAAAGGGTTATCTAGCATTTCTTATAAAAAAAAATTTTTTAAAAATATTTTGATAAGACCATTATTAGAATTTTCTAGATCAAAAATTGAAAAATGGGCAAAAAAAAAAAAATTAAAATGGATAAATGATCATAGCAACAACAACTTATCTTATGATAGAAATTTTATTCGACATAAAATAATGCCTATTATTAAAAAAAGATGGAAATTTTTTCCAAAAAATTGTTTAAGAACAACTCAATTAATTCATAATGAACACAAACTTTTAAACAATTTTATACATCCAATTATAAAAAAAAATTTATATAAAAAAAAAGCATTATATTTAAAAAATATAAAAAAATTAAATATAAAAATGCAATATTTTATAATTAGAAAATGGATAAATATACAAAAAAAAAAATTACCATCATTAATTTTTTTAAAAAATATTATAAAAAATGTAATTAATAATAAAAAAAAAAAAAATCCTAAAATTGTTTTAAAAAAATATGAAATTTGGAAATATCAAAATCATTTATTTTGGATAAAAAAAAAACCAACAATAAAAAATTATATTATATTTTGGCATCCTCCATTTAAAAAATTAATCCTTCCAAAAAATTTTGGATATTTAAAAATGATAAAAAAAAAATATTCAAAAAATAAACTATATATAAAAAAACCAAAAAAAAATCAATTAATAATAATTAAATTTCAAACTAATAAAAAAATTCAAACTCATCAAAATAAAACTAAAAAAAAAATTAAAAAAATCTTTAATGAATTTAAAATACCTCCTTGGAAAAGAAAAAAAATTCCACTTTTATTTTATAATAATAAATTAATATCTATAATTGGAATTATAGTTACAAAAAAAAAATATAATATTAAAGAAAAAAAAATTTCTGTCATATGGAATAAATAAAAATATACTAAAAATTCTAAAAAGCATGAATTAAAGAACTTGAAATTCTTTTATATAAATGAACAAATATAGAAATTTTATGATTTAATAAAGGTGTTTTGCATACTTTAAAAGATATTTTACTCATTAAAAAAGATTCAACTCTACAAATTAAATCTGGCATAATAGGTTTCAACCATGTAATCAAAAAACGAAATAAATTAATACCCATTGTACAAATTAATTGTATTTTTTTATTATATTTATCTTTTTTAGAAATTTTCCAAGGATGTTTTTTAGTAATATAATTATTTGCTATATCAGAATATTTTGTAACAATTCGAATAATAGAAGAAAACTCTCTTTTTTCAAATAAAAACATAATTTTTTTTGTTTTATATAAAAATAAATTATATAATTTTTTTTCTAATATAAATTTACTTAATTTTCCATTAAAATTAATATTAATAAAACTTGCACATCTAGAAGCAAGATTTACAATTTTGTTTACTATATTTGAATTAATAAGATTAATAAATTCTATTATATTAAATTCAATATCATCTATTGATGACGACGATTTAGATGCAAAATAATACCTTAAACTATCAGAATCAAAATATTTTAAAAAAGTTTTTGCTTTTATTAATTTATTTTTTGATTTAGACATTTTTTTATTATTTAAAGTAACATATCCATGTGTAAAAATTTTTGTTGGTTTTCTAAAATTTATACCTTCTAATATCGCAGGCCAAAATATACTATGAAAATAAATTATATCTTTTCCTATAAAATGATATAAATCTGTATCATTACTATTTTTCCAAAATTCATTAAAAACAATATTTTTATTTTTTTTACACAAATTTTTAAAAGTACTAATATAGCATATAGGAGCATCTAACCAAACATAAAAATATTTTTCTTTATAACCAGGTATTTTAAAACCAAAATAAGGAGCATCTCTTGAGATATCCCATTTTTTTAATCCTTTTACAAACCATTCTTTAATTTTATTTTTAACTTTTTTTTGTAATACTCCACAATTTAACCAACGTCGTATTTTTTTTTCAAATACAGGTAAATCAAAAAATAAATGAATTGATTTTTTTAAAACAGGAATACTTCCAGATATTTCTGATCTAGGATGTAACAAATCTGAAGCATCATAAACACATCCACAATTTTCGCAATGATCACCATATTGATTTTTTTTATTACATTTTGGACAATTTCCTTTTACTAGTCTATCAGGAAGAAACATTTTTTTTTTTAAATCATATAACTGTAAAATTTTTTTTTCAGAAATATATTTTTTTTTTTTTAAAAACAAAAATATTTTATTAGAAAAATAAAAATTTTCTTTACTATCTGTACTACCATAATTATCATAAGAAATATTAAAATTTAAAAAATCTGAAATATGCTTTTTAAAAATATTTTTTATTAATATTTTTGGATTAATTTTCATTTCTTTAGATTTTAACATAATTGGAGTTCCATGAGCATCATCTGCACAAATAAAAAATACTTCTCTTTTCCTCATTTTGTGATATCTAACCCATATATCAGCTTGAATATGTTCTAATAAATGACCTATATGTATAGGACCATTTGCATACGGTAAAGCACAAGTAACTAACATTTTTTTTTTTATCATATATTATTTTCATTTTAATTAATTTTAATTTATTAAATATATGTCTAATTCTTTAAAAATATGCATTTAAAAAAAACATATTACTTAAAAAAATTATTTAGATACTTCATCTTTATATATTAAACTAGATAAAATACTTGATTGATTGAAATATTTTGAGTTATTTTTAAAATTATATGGTCTTTTAGAAGTTCCAGATAACTTTTCAAAACTTAAAGCAGCTATAGCCATTCCTGGACTTAAAGCTAAAATTGATTTTCCTGCATTAAAAATTTCTAATACAATATTTCCATTCCATCCTGGATCAATTCTATGTGAAGTCATATGTATCATTAATCCTAATCTTGCTAAAGAAGATCGACCATCTAACCATCCAACTAAATTATTTGGAATAGAAATTTTTTCTAAAGTCATTGATAAAATAAAATCTTTAGGTTTTAAAATAAATGATTTTTCTTTACTTATAATTAATTCATCACTAATATTTTTTTTTAATCCTAATTTAATAACTTTTGATGATTTTCTTAAATCAATAACATTATTTTGAAAATTCTTAAATACTCTAAATTTATTACTTAAATGTATATCTATAGTTAATCCATTAATTTTTTTAATATTAGGTATCGGTTTTATTATTATTTTTTTTTCTAAAATATATTTTTCAATATCACTATCACATAGTCTCATATATTTTGTCTCATAAATTATTTAAATAATTTTTATTAAATTATTTTAAAAATAATTTTTTATAAAAAATTCCTTATTATTATAACATTTTATCTATTTTTTTAAAATAAATTTAATTGTTTTTTTTATTTTTTTTTTAATTATATATATATATTTTAAAAAAAACTAGTACTTTTGAAAAGTTTAAAACTCTTTATTTATGTGGTATGATCAATCATATTTTAATAAAAAAACTTAAAAAAATGAAAAAAAGATATAAAATAGCTATTTTACCGGGTGATGGAATTGGTCCAGAAGTTATGAATGAAGCTTGCAAAATAATTAAAATTTTAAAAAAAAAATTTAATTTAATGATTGAAACTCAAGAATATGATATCGGAGGAATTGCAATTGATAAACATGGAACAGCGCTACCAAAAAAAACACTAAAAGGATGTAAAAAATCTGATGCAATTTTATTAGGATCCATAGGTGGTCCAAAATGGAATTCTTTATCTCCAAAAAATAGACCAGAAGTTTCTTCTTTATTATACATAAGAAAATATTTTAATTTTTTTGTCAATTTAAGACCCTCTTTATTATTAAACAAACTAAATTATCTATCTCCTTTAAAAAAAAAAATAGTAAAAAAAGGATTTGATATTTTATGTGTACGCGAATTAACAGGAGGAATATATTTTGGAAAACCTTCTAAAGAAATAAAAAAAAAAAATCAACATTATGCAATAGACACAACAATTTATAATAAATATGAAATAAAAAGAATAGCTAAAATTGCATTTCAAGAAGCAAGTAATAGAAATTTTAAAGTAACATCTATAGATAAATCTAATGTTCTCCAAACATCTAAATTATGGAGAAAAACTGTTGATAAAATTTCAAAAAAATACCCTAAAGTAAAATTATCTCATTTATATTTTGACAATGCAGTAATGCAGATTATAAAAAATCCAAGTAAATTTGATGTAATTCTATGTCCAAATCTTATAGGAGATATTATATCAGATGAATGTGGAATCTTAACGGGATCTATTGGAATGTTACCTTCTGCAAGTTTAAATGAAAAAGGTTTTGGATTATATGAACCTGCTGGAGGATCTGCTCCTGATATTCAAGGAAAAAATATTGCTAATCCTATTGCTCAAATACTATCTTTATCCATGCTATTAAAACATAGTTTTAATATGAACAATTTATCAAATTTAATAAATTATTCAGTACAAAAAACTTTGTTAAAAGGTTTTCAAACATATGACATTTCTGATAAAAAAAAATTTATAACAACTGAACAAATGGGGAATGAAATTATTAAATCGATAATTCAGGATTATTAAAAAATGCAAAAAACTTTATATCAAAAAATATACGATCTTCATCTAATAAATTCTACTGAAAATAACCCTATTATATATATTGATTTACATCTTATTCACGAAGTTACTTCTCCGCAAGCATTTCATGAAATAAAAATAAAAAATCGAACTATTAGAAGACCCGACAAAACATTTGCTACAATGGATCATAATGTTTCAACTATAAAAAGAAAAATTTCAGATTCTGGAAAAATGGCTAAAATTCAAATGCAGAAATTAATTAAAAACTGCAAAAATGAAAATATTCCATTATATGATATTTCACATGTGAAACAAGGAATTATTCATGTAGTAGCTCCAGAACAAGGAATGATTTTACCTGGAATGACTGTTGTATGTGGCGATTCTCATACATCTACTAATGGAGCTTTTGGAGCATTATCTTTTGGAATTGGTACTTCAGAAGTAGAACACGTATTTGCTACTCAAACAATTCCACAAAAAAAATTTAAAAATATGAATATTAATATTAACGGAAATATTAAAAAAGGAATCTCTGCAAAAGACATTATACTTTACATAATTAAAAAAATAGGATCTTCTGGAGGATCAGGATATGTTATTGAATTTACAGGAGATGTAATAAAAAAATGTAGCATGGAAGAAAGAATGACAATATGCAATATGGCAATAGAAATGGGAGCAAAATCTGGAATTATAGCTCCAGATCAAACTACTTTTAATTATTTAAAAAAAACTACATTTTCTCCTAAAAAAAAAGATTGGAAAGAATCTATAAAATTATGGAAAAAATTAAAATCTGATAAAAATGCTTATTTTGATAAAAAAATTTCTCTTAATATTACTCACTTAACTCCTCAAATAACTTGGGGAACAAATTTAGATCAAATTATCTCTATAAATAAAAAAACACCAAAAATAACAGATTTTAAAAATAAAAACAAAAAAATATCTGCTAAAAAATCTTTTTCATATATGGGAATAAAACCTAATACTTATTTAAAAAAACTTATAATAAATAAAGTATTTATAGGATCATGCACTAATTCAAGAATAGAAGATCTAAGAGAAGTATCAAAAATAATTAATGGTAAAAAAGTTCATAAAAATGTTCAAGCCATAATTGTTCCAGGTTCAAATTCAGTAAAAATACAAGCCGAAAAAGAAGGATTAAATAAAATATTTATAAAATCAGGATTTGAATGGAGATATTCTGGATGCTCTATGTGTTTAGGTATGAATAATGATCGATTAAAAAATAAAGAAAGATGCGCTTCTACAAGTAATAGAAACTTTGAAGGAAGACAAGGAAGAGGCGGAAGAACACATTTAGTTAGTCCAATAATGGCTGCTGCAGCTGCTATATATGGTTATTTTATAGACGTCAGAAAATTATACAAAGAGAATTTAATTAAATGAAAAAATTTAAAATACATTTAGGAAAAATAGTTCCTATTAATATTATTAATATTGATACTGATATTATCATACCTAAACAATTTTTAAAAAATACTACTAAAATTGGATACGGAAAACACTTATTTCATAATTGGAGATTTTTAAATAAAAAAGAACTTATAATTAATAAAAATTTTATTTTAAATCATAAAGAATATAAAAATTCAAGTATATTAATTACAGGAAAAAATTTTGGATGCGGATCATCTAGAGAACATGCAGTATGGGCATTAATGGATTATGGATTTAAAGTAATTATTTCATCTAAATTTTCAGATATTTTTTATAATAATAGTGTAAATAATAATCTTTTATTAATAAAATTAAAAGAAAAAAATATACAAAAAATAATATCTTATATTCAAAAAAATAAAAATAAAAAATGTATTATCAATTTAATTAAACAAAAAATTATATTCAAAAATAAAATATATAAATTTTCGATTAATAAATCTTATAAAAAAAAATTATTAAATGGATTAGATGCTATTGATTTAACATTAAATTATATAAAAAAAATTATTTATCATGAAAAAAAAAACATTCCAAAATTTTTAGAAAATAGAAAATTATTTTCTTAATTTTATTTAAAAAATTATAATTATTAATTTTTAAAAAAATAATTTTAAAAAAATTGAAAATTTTCTTTTTAATATTACAAAAATATAAAACTTATATAAGATAATCTATGAAAGAAAAAATTATTATATTTGATACTACTCTCCGAGATGGAGAACAATCATTACAATCTAGTTTACAAATAAAAGACAAAATAAAAATTGCATTAGCTTTAGATGCAATGAAAATAGATATTATTGAAGCTGGTTTTCCTATTTCTTCTCCTGGAGATTTTAAATCAGTTCAAGAAATTTGCAAAAATATTAAATACAGTACAATATGCAGTTTAGCTCGATGTGTTAAAAAAGATATTCAAGTAGCAGCAAAAGCAATGTCAAAATTAGAACACTTCAGAATTCATTTATTTGTAGGAACTTCAAAACTACATATAGAATCTAAATTAAAAAAAAATTTTGAAGAAATTCAAGATATGGCTATAAAATCTATTAAAATTGCTAAAAAATATACAGACGATATAGAATTTTCATGTGAAGATGCTGGAAGAACTAATATTGATGAATTATGTAAAATTGTAGAAATACTAATTAAAAATGGAGTAAAAACTATTAATATTCCAGATACTGTAGGATATACACTTCCAAATGAATTTTCACAAATAATTTCAAATCTTTATAACAGAGTTCCAAACATTGATCAAGCTATTATTTCGGTTCATTGTCACAACGATTTAGGAATGGCAGTGGGAAATTCTATTTCTGCAATACAATCTGGAGCTCGTCAAATTGAAGGAACAATTACAGGAATAGGTGAAAGAGCAGGAAATGCAGCTCTTGAAGAAATTATAATGATTATAAAAACTAGAAAAAAATTATTAAATTGTTTTACTAATATAAAACATAAAAAAATTTATCATACTAGTAAAATAATCAGTAAAATTTGTAATATTTCTATACCACTCAATAAATCCATAATAGGAAAAAATTCTTTTTCTCATTCATCTGGAATTCATCAAGATGGAGTTATAAAAAATAGAAAAAACTATGAAATAATGTCTCCACAAGATATCGGTTTAAAAAAAATTCAATTAAATTTAACTTCACGTTCTGGAAGAGCAGCAGTAAAACAAAGAATGAAAGAAATTGGATATTCAGAAAAAAATTATAATCTTAAAAAATTATATAAAAAATTTTTAAAATTAGCTGACAAAAAAGGACAAATTTTTGATTATGATTTAGAAGAATTAGCATTTATTAAAAAAAATAATAAAAAAAATAAATATTTTAAATTAAAAAATTTAAAAATCTCTTCTACTGTTTCCAAAAAAACAAAAATTTTTATAAAACTTTATTTTGGAAAAAAAATAAAAAAAATAAAAATAAAAACAAAAAATGGACAAATTAATGGAATTTATAAAGCTCTAAAAAAAATTACTAAAATTAATGTCTTATTAAAAAACTTTCAAATAAATTCTGTAAGAAAAGGAAAAAATTATTTCACAAAAATAAAAATTTTAATGAAATACAAAAATAAAAAATTTTATGAAACAAATCTCAATAAAGATTTAACAAAAGCATTTGTTCAAGCAATAATAAAAATTTTCAACAATATTTGGAAATCTAAACAAATAAAAAAATTATATAAAAAATAAAAAATTAATTTTTAATATATTTTAAAGAACCTTCTTAGATAAAATAAAATATAAATTTTTCTAAGAAAGTTTTTTAGTTTTATAAAAAAATTAAAAAATATAAAAAATTATTTATTTTTTTAACCAATCTGTATGAAAAACACCTTCTTTATCTTTTCTTAAATAAGTATGAGCTCCAAAATAATCTCTTTGAGCTTGTATTAAATTAGATGGAAGAAAAGATGATCTATATGTATCATAATAAGATATAGAAGCAGAAAAAGCCGGAGTCGGTATACCATTTAATACAGAATAAGAAACAATCTTTCTTAAAGATTTCTGATATTTATTAGAAATATTTATAAAATATGGAGTTAATAATAAATTTACTAAATTATTATTTTTTTTATATGAATTAATAATTTCTGTTAAAAAATTAGCTCTAATAATACAACCTGCTCTAAAAATTTTTGCAATATTAGAATAATTTAAATCCCAATTATAAACTCTAGAAGCAGTATTTAATTGTGAAAAACCTTGAGCATAAGAAATAATTTTTCCTAAATATAAAGATCTACGAACATTTTCAATAAATTTTTCTTTATTAGAATTTACATTATTAATTTTAGGACCTTTTAAAAAAGTAGAAGCTAACACTCTTTGATCTTTTAAAAAAGATAAATATCTAAAAAAAACAGATTGTGTAATTAAAGATAATGGTTCATTTAATTCTAATGCACTTTGACTTGTCCATGTTCCTGTTCCCTTATTACTTGCTTTATCTAAAATCACATCAATTAAATAATTTCCATAAGAATCTTTTTTTAAAAAAATATTTTTTGTAATTTCTATTAAATAACTTTTTAGTTCTCCTTTATTCCATTCTGAAAAAATACAAGATAATTCTTTATTACTTAAATTTAATGTTTTTTTTAATATAAAATAAGCTTCAGAAATTAATTGCATATCTCCATATTCAATTCCATTATGAACCATTTTTACATAATGTCCTGACCCATCAGTTCCAATATAATGAACACATGATTTATTATTTTTTGTTTTAGCAGATATTTTATTTAATAAAGAAGACACTTTTTTATATGCAATTTTTTGCCCACCAGGCATAATAGCGGGACCATTTAAAGCGCCTTCTTCACCACCTGATATACCAGCTCCAATAAAATTAATTTTTTTTTTAAATAATTTCAAACTTCTTTTTATAGTATCCTTAAAAAAACTATTTCCCCCATCTATAATAATATCTTCTTTATCTAAATAAGGAATAATTGAATTAATCATTTGATCGGTAGGATTTCCAGATTTAACCATTAATAAAATAACTCTAGGTTTTTTTAAAGATAAAATAAAATCTTTTAATTTAAAAAATGGAAACAATTTTTTTTTTGGATTATTTAATATTACTTCTTTTGTTTTTTCTGAAGATCGATTAAAAATTGATACAGTATAATTTTTACTTTCTATATTTAATGCCAAATTTCTTCCCATTACAGCCATTCCAACTACACCAATTTTATTTAATATCACTAAATTTCTCCTTTATTTTCTAAATAATATTTTTTTAAAAATAAAAAAATATAAAAAATACCATTTAAAAACTTTAATTTTTTATTTAAAATAAATAATCTATATCATTTATTTTACAATATTAAAATATAATTATTAATAATATTTAATCTAAAATTTATATATAAAATTTTGTTATTTAAAAAATATTTAACATTTTAAAAAATAAAAAAATCTTAAAAAAATATTATCTTTATAAATGTTGTACGTTAATAAATTATTTAAAAAATAATAAAATAAATAATTTTCTTATATTTTTTAACAAAAAATATAAAATAATTATTTATTTTAAAATTTAAAAAAAAATATTTTATAAAAAATATATAAAGAATGTTTTATAAAATATATAAAAAACATAAAAAATTTAAATATTTTTTTATAATATTAAAAATTTATAAACAATCTTATAATTTCTACCTTCGAACATCTATATTTTTTATGAATAAAAAATCTTTTAAATTTTTAATACTCACAATATTTTCATGAAAAATAGAAGAAATTATCACTCCATCTATATCAGAAAATCTAAAAACATCATAAAAATTATTAATACTATTTGGGTTTCCAAACGTTATTAATGGAATTTTACAAATTTTTCTAATACTTCTTAATTGTTTAATATCATATTCATTATTTAATTTATTATTTTTATTAATAGAATTTAAAATAATCTCTCCTGCTCCTAATTTTTGAATATATTCTATCCATTTATAAGTTTCGATATTTTTTTTTTTAAAAAAATTTTTATTTTTATTATATTGATATATAAAATATTTTTTTTTTTTTATACTGTAATAAGAATTAATACTAACTACTACAGATTGAATACCAAATTTATCTGCAATATCACTAATTAAATAAGGATTTTCTATCGAATTAAAATTAATAGATATTTTATGTGCTCCATTATTTAATACATCCTTTACTTCTTTAAAATTTTTTATTCTTCCTGAAAAGCATAAAGGAATATTAATTATTTCAGAAATTCTAGAAATCCAATATGTATTAATATTTTTTTTTTGAATTAAAGACAAATAATCATAAAAAAATAATTCATCAGAGCCATCTTGAATATATTTTTTAACTAAAGATAATATATTTCCAACTATTTTATAATCTTCGAATGTTATTCCATTAATTACAAAACCATTTTTTACATCTAAACACGTAATTATTCTTTTTGATAACATTTAAAAACCTTTAATATAATAAATACATTTTTTATAATATTTTTTTTAAAATAATTTTATATTTCTTTCATAATATTATATGTAATAAATTTATTTGTTTAAAAAAAATTTTATATTTTTATATACTATTAAAAATATTTTTTAATTTTATTTATAAAATAATGTTTTTTTTAAAATTTTATATGTATTATTTTATTTTTTATTAAAAATTAATAAAATTATATTTAATAAATATCTAAAATATATTTTTTAAAAATTTTTATAAAATATAATGTTATTTTATATAATAAATATAATTAGTATATAAAACATTTTTTTAAAAAAAATAAAATATAATTTTATATTTTTTATTATAAATTAATATCATATTTTTTAAAATTAATTATAAAAATTTATGTATTTTTTATTAAAAAATTTTTAAAAATTTTTTATAAAAATTTAAAAATAAAATTAAAAATTTTAAATAATTTCTTTATATTATTAAATTTTTTTATTTTTTTATGTTTTTTATTCATTTCAAAAATTTTAATTTTTTAAAAAATAAATAAGTAATATTATATTTCTAAAAAATTTTTTAATACTATCATTCCAGAATTTCCAGATAGCTCCGGATGAAATTGTACACCAAAAAAATTTTTTTTCTGAACTGCTGAACTAAAAAAAGATTCATAACATGTTTTAGCAATTGTTACTGAACTTATTAAAGCAATATAACTATGAATAAAATAAAACCAATCTCCATTATTAATATTTTTAAATAAAAGATTTTTTTGTTTGAAATATACTTTATTCCATCCAGTATGAAAAATAGGAAACTTTTTTGCTTTAATCTTATATAAATATTCCTTATGAAAAATGTCTAACATTGAAATATTTTTATTTTCTTCTCTAGAATTAAAAAATACATGCATTCCTGAACAAATTCCTAAAATTGGTTTTTTATAATTTTTTATTATTTTAACTAAATTCATTTTATATAAATATTTCATAACTGAATATGAATTCCCAAAAGCAGGAAAAATTAATTTTGTAGAATTTTTTATTATATTTTTATCAAAACTTACAATAGGATTATATCCTAATCTTTTTACAGAAAAATAAATAGATGATAAATTAAAAAAACCAGAATCTATAATTACCACACTCATTTAAAAATACCTTTTATATTAAATATATAAAATTTTTATAAATATATTATTTTTATTTTTTAAATATAAATAATAAAAAAATTATTTAATTTTTTAAAAAAAATTATATTTTATAATAAATTAATGTAATTTTTTTTAACAATTTATTTTAAATTTTAAAAATATGCCAAATTAATTTTCTATCTATAAAAATATAAAAAATACTATATAAATTATTTTATTTTTTATAAAAAATTTATAAAAAAATAATAAAAAATATATTATTTAAAAAATAAATATAAAAATAATTTTTTTATTTTTTTATTATATATTTTAAAAAATAATTATTTTTAAGAAAATTATACCCTTCAAAAAATATATTTTTTAAATTATTACTTTAAAAGTAAATATATGAAAAATTTTAAAAAAAAATTAAAAATAATATATTATATATACTTTAATTTAAATATTTAAAATATATTTCCTTTAAAATTATAAGATTTATAATTTTAAAAAACTTAAATAAATAAATTTACATTAAAAATATTGAAAATTTAATAAAAATTTAAAAAATTTATATTACTTTAATTAAAATATTTTAAAAATCTATTAATACTAAAATAGAAGCATTATCTCCAAAAGATTTAGGAGATCTATTAAAAGCAACAACATTTGGATGTCTTGATAACCATACTGGAATTTGTTGTCTTAATATATTTTTTCCATACCCATGCATAATATTTAAACAATTAATTTTTTTTTTTATACAAAAATACATTAATTTTCCTAACTCTATTTTAGTTTGATATTGAGTAAAACCATGAACATCTAAAAAAACTTTAGGACTATAATATCCTTTTTTTAATTTTTTTAATCTATTAATTTCACTATCATATCTAATATAATATAATGAATTATTATTAAATTGAGATTTTATATTAGAATATGAAAAATAATAACTATGTAAATTTTCTTGATATATTTTTTTTTTATTACAAGAAAAAAAATATGAGTTATTATTCTTCATATGATAAACAGTATCTTGAACAATTTTTTTTGTTCCATTTAACCATTTTTTAAAAATTAATTTGTTTTTTTCATTTATTTTTTTTTTTATATTCATTATTTATTACCAAAAATAAAATTAATTTATATAATTGAAAAAAATCTTAAAAAATTATTAATTTTATTAAAAATTTAAAAAATTTTTTAAAAATTAACTTTTTATAATTAAATAAAAAAAATTTTTAATTTTTTTTTAAAATAATTAATAATTTTTTAAATTTTTAAAAATTATTTTATATAATATTAACGTATAGAATATATATTTTCAAATTTTCTTAAAAATATAAAAATATATAAAAGGAGAAATATAATGTCAGGAAATTCAATAGGAAAAATCTTTACAGTAACAACATTTGGTGAATCTCACGGAAGTTTTATAGGATGTATTATAGATGGAACGCCTCCTGGATTAAAGATTCATACATCAGATATACAAAAAGAATTAGATAGAAGAAGACCTGGAAAATCTAAATATACAACACAACGTCGAGAACTTGATAAAGTTAAAATTCTTTCTGGAGTATTTAAAAATAAAACCACTGGAACAAGTATTGGGTTAATCATAAAAAATACAGATCAAAGATCAGAAGATTATAAAAATATTAAAAATATATTTAGACCAGGTCATGCAGACTATACTTACCAAAAAAAATATGGGATTAGAGATTATAGAGGAGGCGGAAGAGCATCTGCACGAGAAACAGCTATGAGAGTTGCTGCAGGAGCAATAGCTAAGAAATATTTAAAAGAAAATTATGGTATCCTTATACAAGGATATCTCTCTCAAATTGGAAATATCAAATGTAAATTAAAATCTTTTAAAGAAATAGAAAAAAATGATTTTTTTTGTCCAGATCCAAAAAAAATTAAAAAAATAGATAAATTAATTAGACAAATAAAAAAAAATGGAGATTCTATAGGAGCAGAAGTTACAACAATAATAAAAAATGTTCCAATAGGATTAGGAGAACCTGTATTTGATAAATTAGATGCAGAAATAGCACATGCCATAATGGGTATAAATGCAGTTAAAGGAGTAGAAATAGGAGATGGATTTTCTGTTGTTAAAAAACTTGGAAGCAAACATAGAGATGAAATGCATCCAAAAGGTTATTTAAGCAATAGAGATGGAGGAATTATTGGAGGAATAAGTAATGGACAAAATATAATAATTAAAAGTGCTTTTAAACCTACTTCAAGTATACGAATACCAGCTCAAGGAATAAATAAAAAAAATGAACCTGTTACAATAATTACTAAAGGAAGACATGATCCATGCGTAGGTCTAAGAGCTATCCCAATTACTGAATCTATGATTGCGATAGTAATAATGGATCATATTCTTAGATTTAAAGCTCAATGTTTAAAAAAATAAATATTTTTATAAATTATCTCTAAAATCTAAAGATTTTTATAAAATATTTCATACAATCTTTATTATATAAAATTTCATACAAAAAATTTTAAAAATAAAAAAAAATACAATAATTTTTTAATGAAATTAATAATTAATAGTAAAATTATATTCTTTATAAAATAAAAAATTTTTTTATTAAATTACAAATATTTTTTATAAATTTTCTATATTAAAATATACATCAAAAAAACTTATTATGGAAAAATAAAAAAATGTTTAAAGGAAATATGGTTGCCTTAATTACTCCTATGGATGAAACAGGAAAAATTTGCTTAGATAGCTTAAAAAACCTTATTAATTATCATATTAATAATAAAACAAAAGCTATTGTTTCTGTTGGAACTACTGGAGAATCTTCTACATTAACAAAAAAAGAACACGTAAAACTTGTTTTATTAACTGTTAAAATTTCAAAAAAAAGAATACCAATTATCGCTGGAACTGGAGCAAATTCCACAGAAGAAGCAATTTTATTAACAAAAAAATTTGAAAAAAGTGGAGTTTCCGCATGTTTAAGCGTTACTCCATACTATAACAAACCTTCACAAGAAGGATTATATCAACACTTTAAAAAAATTTCTAAAAGTACTTCTTTACCTCAAATTCTATATAATGTTCCTTCTAGAACAGGATGTGATTTACTTCCAAAAACTATTTATAGATTGTCTAAATTTAAAAACATTATTGGAATAAAAGAAGCAAGTGGAGACTTATCTCGAGTAAATAAAATTAGAAATTTAGTTAAAAAAAAATTTTTTATAATTAGCGGAGATGATTCAACAGCATTAGATTTTATGCAATTAGGAGGAGATGGAATTATCTCAGTAACTTCAAATATAGCCGCAAAAGAAATATCTAAAATATGTGCATTTGTATCTAAAAAAAAATTCTCAAAAGCAAGAAAAATAAATAAAAAATTAATAAAACTTCATAATATTTTATTTTTAGAATCTAATCCAATTCCTATTAAATGGGCGGCAAAAAAAATAGGCCTAATAAAATTTAATACATTAAGACTTCCTATGACTCAACCATCTCAAAAATTAAAAAAAATTATAAAAAATGAATTAAATAAAAAAAATATAGAAATAACAAAAAAAAATATAAAAAAATATAATTTATTTTAAAAATTTAATTATTTTAATTATTTATATACTAAAAAAATAAAAAAAAATATTGAAATATATTTCGAAAGAAATATATTTCAATTAAAAAAATATAAAAGATAATTTATGTGTAAAAAATTAATTATATAACATATTAAATAAAAATATTTTTTAAAATATCTTTATATATTTTTGCTAATATATATAAATCTTTTATTTTTGCACACTCATTAACTTTATGAATAGTTTTATTTATTAATCCTAATTCTATAATTTCTGAATTAATGCAAGAAAAAAATCGACCATCAGAAGTTCCTCCAGAAGTAGATAAAGTTGGAATAAATTTTTGAATATTAAAAATAGAATTTTTAACTGTATTTAATAATAATCCCGATTGAGTAATAAATGGATATCCTGAAAAAATCCAATTAATGTTATATTTTAAATTATTTTTCAACAAAAGTTTTTCAATTTTAAATACTATTTCTTCTTTAGTAATTTCAGTATTATATCTAATATTTAATCCAATATGAATTGAATTTGGAATAATATTAGTAATATTTTTTTGTCCTGAAGATAAATTAAAAATTTGCAAATTACTTGATTGAAAATGTCTATTTCCAGAATCTAATTCAAGTGAAATCAATTTTTTAAGAAAATAAATAGACTTATGTATAGGATTATCTGCTAAATTAGGATAAGCAATATGTCCTTGAGTGCCATAAATAATTAATTCAGCACTTAACGAACCTCTTCTTCCATTTTTTATTACATCTCCTAAAAAAATATCACTAGTAGGTTCTCCAACTAAACAATACTCAATATTTTCTTTTCTTTTTTTTAAAATTTTTATAACTTTTTTAATACCATCATTTCCAGAAGATTCTTCATCAGAAGTTATTAAAAAAGAAATTCGTCCTTTATGAAATGGATTTTTTTTAATAAAATATTCAGTAGCAACAATCATTGAAGATAAAGATCCTTTCATATCTGATATACCTCTTCCAAACAAAAAATTATTTATAATTTTTGGTTTAAAAGGATCAGTATTCCATTCATTTAAATCTCCTGGAGGAACAACATCTGTATGACCAAGAAAAGTCAAAGTTTTTCCTGTTCCTCTATAAGCCCATAAATTATTTGTTTGATTAATATTAATTTCTTCAACTGAAAAACCAATTTTTTTTAATCTTTTTGAAATAATTTTTTGACATCCTAAATCTAATGGACTTATTGACGGAATTTTAATTAATTGTTGACTTAATAAAACAATATCTTCTAACATGTATTTCCTTTTTTATAAATTTTAAAAAATATCTAATTATTAAAAATTTATCCATTAAATATAAAATTTTTTTATTTATTATATAAAAAAATTAAAAAAAATTTTAAAAAATTAAAAAAAAATTAAGAAAATTTTTAATTATTTATTAATCTAATTGATTTTTTTACAATATTTTTTACTGTAAAACCAAACTTTTTAAATAAATCATCTGAAGGAGCTGATTCACCAAAAGTCTTCATTCCTATAATTTTACCATTTAAACCAGAATATTTATACCAATAATCTTTCATACTTGCTTCTACTATTAATCGATTTTTAATTTTAGGAGGTAATACAAAATTCTTATAATCTAAATCCTGACTATCAAAAACATCTGTAGAAGGCATAGAAACTACCCGAATAGAATAACCTAATTTTTTTAATTCTTTATAAGCTAATAAAACTAATTTTAACTCTGATCCAGTAGATATAAGAATAATATTTAATTTTTTTTCACTATCTCTAAGTATATAACCTCCTTTATTAATATTTTTAATTTGATCATTTGTTCGATTAATAAAACTTAAATTTTGTCGAGATAAAACAAGAGCCGTAGGACCATTTTTTCTTTCTATAGAAAATTTCCAAGATATTGCAGTTTCTAATGTATCAGCAGGTCTCCATACACTCATATTTGGGGTTAAACGCAAACTTGATAATTGTTCAATAGGTTGATGAGTAGGCCCATCTTCTCCTAAACCAATTGAATCATGTGTATATATTAAAATTTGTCTAGTTTTCATTAATGCTGCCATTCTAACTGCATTACGAGCATATTCTGAAAAAATAAGAAAAGTAGAAGTATATGGAATAAAACCACCATATTGAGAAATTCCATTAGCAATAGACGTCATCCCAAATTCTCTTACACCATAATTAATATAATTTCCTAAAACATATTTATTAATAGATTTTGAACCTGACCATTTTGTTAAATTACTTGGTGAAAGATCTGCCGAGCCACCTATTAATTCTAATACAACAGGACCAAAATACTCAATAATATTTTTAGAAGCTTGTCTTGTGGAAATAGATTGTTTAGATTTATTTAAAATTTTTATTAAATTTTTATTAATATCTATCCAATTTTCTGGTAATTTATTTTGCATTCGACGTATATATTCAGATGCTAATTTTGGATATTTTTTTTGATATTTTTTAAAAATATTATTCCAAGAATCTTCTAATAATTTTCCTTTTTTTGTAGCATCCCATTCTGAATAAATAAAATCTGGAATTTCAAATGGAGGATATTTCCAATTTAATTTCTTTTTAGATAAAATAACTTCTTTTTCTCCTAAAGGAGCTCCATGAGCTGAAGATGTACCAGATTTATTAGGAGATCCAAAACCAATTATTGTATTAAAAATTATTATTACTGGTTTTTTTTTAATTTTTTTAGCTTGTTTTATAGCATTAAAAATAGATTCTGAATCATGACCATTAATATTATCGATTACATGCCAATGATACGATTCAAATCTTTTCTTTACATCTTCAGAAAACCAATTATCTGTATTTCCATCTATAGAAATATTATTTTTATCATATAATAAAATTAATTTTTCTAAACATAAAGTCCCTGCTAAAGAACAAACTTCATGAGAAACTCCTTCCATTAAACATCCATCTCCAGCAAATACCCATGTATAATGATCTACAATTTTGTATTTATCTCTATTAAAATATAATCCTAATGTTCTCTCTGCTATTGCCATACCTACAGCAATTGATATTCCTTGCCCTAATGGACCAGTAGTTGTTTCAACACCTGGTGTATATCCAATTTCTGGATGCCCTGGAGTTTTTGAATTTAATTGTCTAAAATTTTTTAAATCTGAAATATTTAAATTATACCCAGTCAAATGTAATAAACTATATAAAAGTATTGAACTATGACCATTAGATAAAATAAATCTATCTCGATTATGCCATAACGGATTTTTTGGATTATGATTCAAAAAAAAACGCCATAAAATTTCTGCAATATCTGCCATTCCCATAGGAGCTCCTGGATGACCAGAATTTGCTAACTGTACAGAATCTATACTAATAGCACGAATAGCATTAGCTAAATATTTTTTTGAAAACATTTTATTTCCTAATTTTTAGATAAAAATTTTTTATTTAAAAAAAATAAAAAATATTACATGTTTTTTTTAATAATTTTTTCAAGAGTATTTTGATCTAAACTGAACTGTTTAATTCCTTCAGATAATTTTTCAACAGCCATCAAATCTTTATTATGAAGAAATTTAAATTCAGATTTAGATAATTTTTCATCAGGTTTTTTAAAAGTAACTTTTGGTAAAAATAATTCTTTATTTAAAATTTCATCACTAGATTTTAAATCTTCTAATAATTCAGGAGAAATAGTTAAACAATCACAACCTGATAAAGCTAATATTTGTTCTTTATTTCGAAAACTAGCACCCATAATTATAGTTTTATATAAATATTTTTTATAATATTCATATATATTTTTAACAGATCTTACACCTTTATCTTGTAAAACATGATATTTAGAAGTAGGATAATTTAATTTATACCAATCATATATTCTTCCTACAAAAGGAGAAATTAAAAAAACATTAGATTCAGCACACGCACGTGCTTGAGCAAAAGAAAATAAAAGAGTTAAATTACAATGAATATTATTTTTTTCTAAATATTCTGCTGCCTTTATTCCTTCCCATGTAGCAGCTAATTTAATTAATACTCTATTACGATTAATTCCATGATCATTTTCATACATAGAAATAATCTTTTTAGCTTTTAATATACTTTTTTCTATATTAAAAGATAGACGCGCATCAACTTCACTTGAAACTACTCCTGGAATTTTATTTAAAATTTCAGAACCTAAACTCACAATAATTTTATCAACAGCTCGAGTAATTTTTTTTTTATTATTTCCTCCTTTTTTTTTAGAATATTCAATCGAATTCTTAATTAAATAAAAATATTCTTTCATCTTTATTGCTTTTAATATTAAAGAAGGATTCGTAGTTGCATCAAAAGGTTTATATTTTTTAATATGAGAAATATCTCCACTATCTATAACAACTTTTGTATATTTTTTTAATTGTTCTAATTGATTCATAAAAAAAATTACCTTTTTTTTATTTAAAAAATTTATAATATATTTAAATTATTTTTAAAAAAACTAAACATATAAAAACAAATTAATAAAAAAACTTTTTAAAAATTAATACTGTATTCACTCCTCCAAAACCAAAACTATTAGACATTACTGTATTTAAAAAAATTTCTTTAAAAGAAGTAATAATTTTTATATTCTTTACCTTTGGATCCATTATTTCTATATTAATACTTGGAGCAATAAAATTGTTTTCTAACATTAATAATAAAAAAATTGCTTCATGAACACCTGAAGCACCTAATGAATGCCCAGTCATAGATTTAGTCGAAGAAATTAAAGGAAAATGTTTTTTTTTAAAAACTTTTTTTATTGCATTTAATTCTTTAATATCTCCAATTTTAGTTGAAGTAGCGTGAACATTAATACAATCAATATTCGTTGGAATATTTTTCACTGCAGATTTCATACATCTATACATTCCTTTTTCAGAAGGAATAAACATACTAAAACCATCAGAATTAGAATTATACGATATAATTTCTCCATATATATGAGCTTTTCTAAATAATGCTGAATCTAATTCTTCTAATACTAACACACCGCTTCCTTCTGAAAGAACAAAACCATCACGATTTAAATCATATGGACGAGAAGATTTTTCTGGAGTAGAATTATATTTTTTAGATAATGCTTTAATTATATCAAAATAAAAAGCAGTATTTGTTGTTAAAGAATCAGATCCTCCAGAAAAAACTATTTTTTGTTGTCCTGACTTAATTAATTCATAAGAATGACCTATACAATTTGATGAAGTAGCGCATGCTGAACTAATAGAATAACTAATACCATTAATATTAAAAATAGTAGATAAACAAGCAGAAATACTAGAATTCATAACTTGAAATACAGTATATATATTAACACTCTTATAATTTTTATAAAAATTATTATTTTTTTTATTTACAATATTTAAATCTCTTAAATTATTTCTTGAAGAACAAAAACCTGTTCCTAAAATTAATCCTACATCTTTATTACTTTTATAATGATAATCTTTTAAACATGAATCAGAAATTGCTTCTTTCATAGCTAAATAAGCATAAAGTGTTTCTAAATTCATATATTTAAAAAATTTTTTTTTAAAAAATTTTTTATAATTAAAATTAATTTTTCCCCAAACATTACTTTTCATTCCGCATTTTTTCATTTTTTCAGAAAAAATAATTCCAGATTTTCCTTTTTTTAAAGATTTTAAAACCTCTGTTTTATTTTGTCCAATACTAGATAAAATTCCAATTCCAGTAATAACAACTCTTTTCATATTTTCCTTGAAATTTCAATAAAAATAAATAATATGTTTTAAATATGATATAATTTTTTCTTCGAAAAATTTTTTACGATATTAACAATTATAATGAAAAAAAAATACGGTAATCTTTTTATAGTAGCAACACCAATAGGAAATATGGATGATATTACATATCGCGCTCTTAATACACTAAAAAAAATAGATTACATAGCTGCAGAAAATTATAAACATACATTAAAATTACTTAATAAATATAATATTAACAAATCTATAACTTCTTTTCATCAACATAACGAATTAAAAAATACAAAAAAAATTATCAAAAAACTAAAAAAAGGAAAAAATATCGCATTAGTATCAGATGCTGGAACTCCTACAATAAATGATCCAGGATTTTATTTAATTAGAGAATGCCATCTAAATAAAATAAAAGTAATTCCTTTACCTGGAGCTTGTGCAGCAATTTCAGCTTTAAGCGCATCTGGAATTCCATCAAATAAATTTTGTTTTGAAGGATTTCTTCCATCAAAAAAAATTAAAAGATGTAAAACTTTAAAAAAATTAAAATTTGAAAAACGAACAATAATTTTTTATGAAACTTCTCATAGAATACAAAAAAGTCTAAAAAATATTCTAAAAGAATTTGGACCAAATAGAAAAATAACAATAGCTAGAGAAATCACAAAATATTGGGAATCAATAAAATATAATACAGTCTATAATTTTTTTAATAAATATAAAAATAATTCATTAATTTGTAAAGGAGAAATAGTTTTAATAATTTCAGGTTATAAGAAAAATAAAAAAAGTATACCAATAAAAATAAAAAAAACATTGTCTATATTAAAATCTATATTATCTTTAAAAAAAACAGCTCTAATAACATCTAAAATACATAATATTAAAAAAAATATTTTATATAAATACTTGATTAAAAAAAAAAATAATGATAAAATTTAAAAATTATTTAAAAAATTTTTATAAAGTTGACCAGACAATCGCTTTTTAAAATATTATAAAAAGAGGAAAGTCCGGGCTCCATAAGGACAAAGTACCAGATAACATCTGGGAGATGTGAATCTACGAATAGTGCCACAGAAAATAACCGCCTTTTTTAAAAAATCTGCTTTTTTTAAAAGGTAAGGGTGAAAAGGTGTGGTAAAAGCACACCGTATATTCTGGTAACAGTATATAGTCAAGGTAAACTCTACTTGGAGCAAGGCCAAATATAGGTAAATATAGTATTAGTCCGTACTCAAACCTGGGTAGGCTGCTTGAACTAAAAAGCGATTTTTAGTCTAGATAAATGATTGTTAAATACAGAATCCGGCTTATAGGTCAACTTCATTAAAATAAAAATTCATATAAAAAATAACTTAATTTATTTTAAAAAATAAAAAAATATATAATATAAAAATTATTTACCAGAAACATTCATTTCTGAAATAAAAATTGATCCACATTGAATATTATTTTTATAATTATAATCATTACTCATATAAAGAATATTTTTAAATATATTTTTTAAATTTCCAGATAAAGTAATTTCACTTACTGAATGTTTAAAACAATTATTTTTTATAAAATATCCTGAAGCGCCTTTTGAGTAATCTCCATTTACAATATTAACACCATCACCCATTAATTCTGTTATAACCAATCCAGTATTCATATTTTTTAATAATTTATTAAATGAAATATTATCTTTTTGAATAAAAATCCAATTATAGATTCCTCCAGAATGTCCAGTATTTTTTAATCCTAATTTTTTTGATGTATAAGAATTTAACAACCAAGTTTTTAAAAATCCATTTTTTATAATAAAACACGGAGAAGTTAAAGTTCCTTCATCATCAAATGGAGCAGATCCAATACCTTCTATAACATGAGGATTATCTAAAATATTTAACCATTTTGGAAAAATTAATTTTTCTAAACTATTTAATAAAAAAGTAGATTTTTTACAAACCGAATATCCATTTATAGCTTGTGATAAATATTTAAAAATGCTATAAGAAACTCTTGAAGACAAAATAACTGGGCATTTTTGAGTAACTATTTTTTTTGCATTTAATCTTAATAACACACGTTTTGAACATTTTTTTCCAACAATTTCTGGAGATTCTAAATTATCTATTTTTCTAGATTCAGAATAATAATAATCTCTTTCAATATTATTAGAATTTTTATTTTTTGCTAATACACATGTAGATAATAAATATCTACTTGATTTATACGATTCCAACACTCCTTTTGTATTTCCAAAAGAAATAATACTATTATTAATACTAAAACATCCACCTTCACTATTAATAATTCTTGGATCATAATTTAAAGCAAATTTTTCTGCTAAATATGCTAATTTAATACTTTTTTTTAAATTAAATGAAATAGGATGAAATAAATCTAAATCTAGAATCTTATTCTTTGACAAATTAAAATTCTGTAATCCAGAATATTTATCTACAGATGTATATTTTGAAATATTTATAGCAGAAAAAATTGCTTTTTTTATAGAACTCATACTAAAATCTGTAGATATTGAAGTTCCTCTTTTATTATTAGAATAAACAGAAACAAAAAACTCAAAATCATTATGAAACTCTATATATTCTGTTTTACCATTCCTAACAATTATTTCTATATTATTTGTTTTTTCAACACGTATATAAGCTTCATCTATAATTTTTTTAATTATATTAAGTGATTTTAAAATAATATTTTTAATACTATTTTCTTGTTTTAAAAAATTCTTTATTTCATTCATTTTTACCTCTTTTTAAAAAAATTAAATTATTATTTTTTTTTAATTAAAAATTTAAATTTGAAAGTTAAAAAATATTGTTTAACAAAATTTTTACTGAAATTAAAAAATTTTGTTATAATTACACTATCTTATTATAATTATTATAAAATTTTAATAATTAAATCAATAAAAAATTATAAAAATGAACATAAAAAAAATAATATCTGAAAAAAAATATCTATTTAATATAAACGTTATTATTGAAATATCAGCACATTCTACGCCTGTAAAATATGAAATTGATAAAAAAAATAAATTCTTACGCGTAGATAGAATTATTCCAACATCTATGTTTTATCCATGCAACTATGGTTTTATTAATAAAACAAAATCTTTAGATAAAGATCCTTTAGATGCTTTAGTTATAAGTCCATATCCTTTAATTCCATATTCTATTATTCGATGTAAACCAATTGGAATGTTAAACATGGAAGATGAATCAGGAATAGATTATAAAATACTATGCGTTCCTATTACAAAAGTTTGTACAGAATATTCTAATATTAATAATATTAGTGATATATCTCTAGAACTATTAAAAAAAATTTCACATTTTTTTAAATATTATAAAAAATTAGAAAAAGATAAATGGACAAAAATTTTAGGATGGAAAAATTCAAAACATGCAAAAAAAGAAATTCAATTATCTATACAAAGATATAAAAAATTTAAAAAAAAATAATTATTTTTTTTATAAATATGTATTTTATGTAAAAACTATTTAAAAATATAAAAAATATAAATTTTTTATTACTCTTATTAATAAATATAAAAAATATATTTATAAGGATTTAATATGTCTGGAATATGCAATATCACAAAAAAAAAAACAATCTTCGGAAATAAAAGATCTCATGCTTTAAATGCAACTAAAAGAAAATTTAAAATAAACTTAAAAAATCATAAATTTTGGATAAAAAGTAAAAAAAAATTTATAAAATTAAAATTATCTACAAAAGCTATGAGAATAATAAATAAAAAAAGTATAGAAACAGTATTAAAAAAAACAAAAATTAATAATAAATAGGAAAAAAAAATGGCTAAAAGTTCTAGAGAACAAATTAAATTAATATCTTCTTTAAAAACAGGTCATTATTATACAACTAGTAAAAATAAAAGAAACACAACTACAAAATTAGAATTAAAAAAATATGATCCAATAGCAAGAAAAAGAGCTATTTACAAAGAATATAAAATAAAATAACAAATATTTAAAAATATTATATTTATTAAAATATTTTTTAAAATTAAATAGTATAAAAATACTTTAATATTTCTATACTATTTAATATAAAAAAATTAAATTTTAAAAAAAATATTTAATAAATTTAAATAAATTTCAGATAAATAATTATTTAGAAAAAAGAAAATAAAAAATAAAAAATAAAAAAAAGACATAATTCCACAAAAATTTATTATAGAAAATCCAATAGAAAAAATAGACAATTGAGGAATAAATTTGTTTAAAAACAATAAAGATATATTCAAAAAAAATAAAAAAATTATAATAGGAAAAATAACATGAATTCCATTTATTAAAATTAAACTAAAAAATTGCACAATATAAAAAAAAATATGAAAATCAAAAACACAAAAATCAATTGGAAAAATATAAAAACTCTGAACAATAGTAAAAATAATCCATAAATGACCATCTAAAGATAAAAACAAAAGAAAAATAATAGAATTTAAAAAAACAGACATTATAGAAGATCTTGATAACATATTTTCATCAAAAAAATTTGAAAAAGATAAACCTGTTTGAAAACTAAAAATTTCTCCAGAAATATTTGTAATAAATAAAACTAAATTTATAGAAAAACCTATCAAAATTCCTATTAAAATCTGTTTTAATAAAATTATTATGCTATCTAAAGACAAAAAATGAAAACTTAATAAAGAAAAATATGGAAAAATTATTAAACTTATCATTAAAGATAAAAAAATTTTTATCTGAATACTAAAATAATTACTATTAAAAATAGGAGCTGTATAAAATAAAAAAAAAATTCTTACTGAAGGGTATAAAATATTATTAAAAATTAAAAAAATATCTTGAACATTAAAATTTGTCATATTAATTATTTTAATTTAAAAAAGAAATTAATGGTATTTTCAAAAATAATTGATTTATATATTGAACTATTAATTCTAACATCCAAGAACCTAAAATAAAAAGAACTAAAAAAATAGAAATTATCTTAGGTATAAAAGATAAAGTTTGTTCATTTATTTGAGTCACTGCTTGAAAAATACTAACTATTAAACCACTAAATAAAATAGATAAAAGTATAGGAGAAGATAAAAATAATAAAATTTTACCTGCATCAAAAAAAATTATTTTTAAATATTCAGAAATCATTAATTTAATAACCTTAAATTATAGTTTTTTAAAAAAACTACATTTTTTAAAAAACTATTATTTTTAAATATAAAAACTATTTGATAAAGAACTAATTAATAATTTCCATCCATCTGCTAAAACAAAAATTATTAATTTTAAAGGTAAAGAAATTATAGATGGAGGAACCATCATCATTCCCAAAGACATTAAAATACTAGAAATTAATAAATCAATAATTACAAAAGGAACAAAAATAACAAACCCAATTTTAAAAGATGTAGTTAATTCACTTGTAATAAAAGAAGGAATTAAAACACTTGTTGGAACATTATCTTTATTATTTAAATATTTAACATGTGCTAATTTAGAAAAAAATAATAAATCTTTATTTCGAGTTTGATGAAGCATAAAATCTCTAAAAGGATCTAAACTTTTTTTAAATGCTGTTTCTACATTAATTTTATTTTCATTAAACGGAACATAAGCATTCTTATAAATTTTATGAAAAGAAGGCTGCATTATAAAAAAAGTTAAAAATAAAGACAATCCAAGTAAGATTTGATTTGAAGGAATATAAGGAGTACCAAGAGCATTTCTTAAAAAACTAAAAACAATAATAATTCTTGTAAAACAAGTCATCATTAATATAACAGCTGGAATAAAAGCTAAAAACGTTATAAAAAATAATATTTGTATAGAAGAAGACCATTCAATGGTATTATTTGTACTTAATAAAAAATCATTTAATGTATCAATATTATTTGCATAAGAATCACAAGAAAAAAATAATAAAAAAATTAAAAAAAAATGATATATCATTATATTATTCCAATAAATTTAAATTAATTTAAAAAAAAATAAAAAAATCTAATTTTATTATTTATTTTTTATTAATTTTATTCTTTATTTTAGAAAAAGTATATAAATTTACTATTTTTCTTGGAGTTACACCTAAAATTAATCTTACATTTTTTACATCTATAACAATTATTTTTTTATTAGATTCAAGATAAGTTGTAGAAAGTATTTTAACAAAAGAATTATTTTGATTTTTTTTTAAATAAAAATATCTATTAATGAAAAAAATTGCAAACAAAGTAATAATAATATAAAAGCAACAATCTATACTTATAAAATCAAAAAAAGAAAGATTATCAACTTGAAAAACTGGAGTTTTCATATATTTTTTTTTATTTTTATTAAAATTTAAATTAAATTAGAAAAAATTAATTATATTATTAATTTTATTTTTTCTAACTTTACATGTTTATAAATTAATATATTTTTATATATATAAAAAATGTTTATTTTATATAAAATATAACATATTTTTTTAAAAATTTATACTAAACAAAAAAATTTTTAATTAAAATAAATTTTTATATTTTCATAAAAAATTTACATAATATAAAAAAATTATTATTTATCATTTTTCAGATTATTTTTTGTATTTTTTAATTGATCTTTAAAAAATATAGACTCATTTTTAGATATTTGTCTTTCATAAGCATCATTATTATTTTTTTTAATATTTTTTTTAATTAATTGTTTTTGTTCATTTTTTTCAAGATATTGATTTAGCACTGATAATATACTTAAACTATTATTTTGAAATTTTTTTGTTAATTTTTTAAATGAATAAAAAGAAGTTATAAAAAATATAGAAAAGAAAAATAATAAAAACCAAGGAGCTAAAAAAAGCATTCTATTTATTGTTTCTTTTTTTTTTATTGGAATATATTTAACTATAGGTGGTTCTATATCCATAAATTTAACATTAAAAACATTAACCGAACTTCTTCTTAATTCAGAAAAATTAATAACTTCATTTGTTAATTTTTTAACATATGAAATTTCATTAGAATTTAATGGAAAATATTCTCCCTTTGAATTTTTTTTATAATTTATTATAATTGAAACAGATAAATTTTTTATATCTTTAAAATTCAATTTGTTATTATAAAAATCAGGATAAAATTTATCATAAACATTTTTATTTATTTTAAATTTTTTATCTTTATAAGATAATATATTATTTTTAATAATATTTTTTTTTTTTAATATAAAATTAATTTTATTATTATAAAATTTATTATTTAATAAATTTTTTGAATTTTTATTATAAAAAACATTACCAACATTTTTTTCTGGAAAATTTTTAAATAAATTTATTAAATTCTTATTTTTAATTTTCGAATTAAAATTTAAAGATGTATTTTTTATTTTTGTATTTGGATTATATAATACATGTGATTTTTTTTTTGAATTCGAATTAAATTGAGCTGTTACTTGAACAATAACATTATTAATTCCAAAAATAGGAGATAAAACATCCTCTATTTTTTTTTTATATCTATATTCAATATTATTAATATAATTTAAATTATTTAATTGAATTTGATTTTTAAAATTTTGAGTGGATCCACTTAATAACTCTCCAAATTGATTAATTATCGTAATATTTTTTTTTGGTAAATTTGAAACACTAGTTGATAAAAGACTGATAATAGAATTATAAATTTCAAAATTTAACGAATTATTTGAATTAACATTTAAAAAAACTGATGCAGATGTGTAATTTTTTTCATTTAAAAAAAAAGAATCATTTGGAAAAGCAATATGAACTCTAGCGCTATTTATAAAATTTAATTTTTCTATAGTTCGAGATAATTCTCCTTCTAATGCTCTCTGATAATTTATTTTTTCATTAAAAGAACTTATTCCAAATTTTTCTTCATCTAATAACTCAAATCCTGGAAGAGAATTTTTGAAATTAATATTATAATTATTTGATTTCAATAAACATTTATCATCTTTTTTATCTACAATAAATTTTTTATTCTTAAAATTTCTATATAATTCTTTTGAACTAGTTATTTTTTTAAAATTTATATTATTATATACAGGTAAAATTTTACAAAAATTTTTATAATTTGGATAATATAACCACATTAATAAAGAAGAAAAAATAATAAATAATAAAAATAAAAATAAAATAAAAAATTTTTTATTTTTTGTAAACATAAAAAAAATTTTATTTAATATTTTTTTTTTTATATGTAAATCATTTTTTTTACAGAAATTCATAATTTTTTAATAACCTAAATTTTATTTAAAAAAATATTTTTATTAATTAAATATTTATATAATTTTTATAATAAAATAAAATAAAAAAATATTTTTTGAAAAATATTAAATTATGATATTATAAAAAATAATTAAAATATAATTTTTATTCAAGAGAAAAAAATGCTTATAAATAAATATCATTACTTATCTTATATAAAAAATATTTATAAAAAAATAAATTTTAATAAAAAAAATAACAATATAAATAATCAATTTTCTCAATATATGAAAAAATCTTTACAAAAAACAAATAATATAAAAAATAAAAAAATTAATTTTAACAATAAAATAAATTTAAACTCTTCTAATAATTTTGTAAATAAAATACTCTTTAATTTAAAAAAATCTAAAATTTCCATAGACGTAGCAATACAAATAAGAAACCAAATACTTTTTTCATATCATGAAATAATGAATATACAAACATAAAAAATTAAAATTAATATTTTAAATATTATTATAATTAATATTTTATAATAAATAACAATAATTTACAAAAATTTTTATATTAAAAATTTTAAATAAAATTTATTAATAAATTAAATAAAAATTATCTTAAGATATTTTATAAAATTTTTTAATCTTTTTAAAGATTCTTTTTTCCCTATAAAAAATAAAATTTTATTAATTCCTAAAGAATGTATTTTTCCGATTAAAGAAATCCTAATAGGAATAATAACATCTTTTAACGCAACTTTAAGAGATAAAGATAAAGACTTAATAGATTTTAAAATATTAATTTCATTCCAATCTATTAATTTTAAAAAAATATTATATAATTTTTCTAATATATAAATACTTTTTTTATTTAAATAAATTTTTATTTGTTCTTTATTAAATTTAATATTTTTTTTTACATAAAAAAATTTTATAGAATTAAACAATTCTAAAACAGTCGAACAATGCGGAGAAAAAGTTTTCAAAATTTTATTTAATTTAGTATTAATTTCAAAATCTATTTTATTTTTATAAAAAAAAGGAAAAATAATTTTTTTAATTTTTTTTTCACTTTTTAAATTCATATAATATTTATTTAACCAAAGCAATTTTTTTTTATCAAAAATACTAGGAGATTTAGTAATTGAATTAAAATTAAATAAATTAATCATTTCTTTTACACTAAAAATTTCTTTATTTTTATGTGACCATCCTAAACGAACGATATAGTTTAAAATAGCTTCTGGAAAATAACCAAATTTTTTATATTCTAAAACTTTAGCAGAATCACTTCTTTTCGAAAGAACTTTTCTATTACTATCTACAATCATAGATAAATGTGCATAAGATGGAATTTTAGATCCTAAAGAATTTAAAATATTTATTTGACGCGGAGTATTATTAATATGATCTTCTCCTCTTATGACATGTGTAATATTTGATTCCATATCATCAATAACTACACAAAAATTATAAGTTGGTATTCCATTTTCTCTTTGTATAATTAAATCATCTAATTCATTATTATTAAATGTAATTTTTCCTCGAATAGAATCATTAAAAAAAACTTTTCCATATTCTGGATTTTTAAATCTTACAACATACTTATTCAAACTAGTAAAATTCTTATTTAAATTTCTGCAAGTTCCATCATATCTTGGTTTCTCTCCTTTAAGAATTTGATGTTCTTTTATTAAATTTAATTTAGTTTTTCCACAATAACATTTATATGCTATTTTTTTTTTTAACATCATTAAAATAATATTTTTATAATGTTCAATTCTTGTGCTTTGAAAATAAGGACCTTCATCCCAATTCAATTTTAACCATTTTAAAGTTTTTATAATTTTTTTAGAAAAAATATTTTTTGAACGAAACATATCCGTATCTTCTATTCTTAAAACAAATATCCCATTATTTTTTCTTGCATATAACCAAGAATACAAAGCCGTTCTAATATTCCCAAAATGTAATTCCCCAGTAGGACTTGGAGCAAATCGAGTTTTTATAACCATAATTTCTCTTATTAGTAAAATTTATTTTATTTTTTTATAAAAATATTATATAATAAAATAAAAATTTTTAAAATTAAAAAAAAAATGAAATAAAATTTATTTTTTTATAAAAAATAAAATAATAAATATTAAAAATTTAATTTTAAAAAATAAAATTAGGGTGATTAGCTCAGTTGGTAGAGCGCCTCTCTTACACGGAGGATGTCGGCGGTTCGAATCCGTCATTACCCAAAATAAATAATGGGTCGTTAGCTCAGTTGGTAGAGCAGTTGACTTTTAATCAATTGGTCGCAGGTTCAAATCCTGCACGACCCACATAAAAAATTTTATTATTTTTTTGATATTTTTTTTAAAAAATTTATTTCATCTATTATTTTAATATTATATTTTATAGCTTTTATTAACTTTATTCCAGGATTTTTTCCTTTAATAACTAAATTTATATTTTTAGAAAAATGATTTTTTACATTTGCTCCTAATTTTTCTAATTTTTTAATTGCTGAAATCCTAGAAAATTTTTTTAATTCCCCGGTAATTAAAACATTTTTATTAAAAAATAAAGAATTAATATTTTTTATTGTTTTATTTTTAATAATATTTATTTTTAATTTGTTAACTAAATAATTAATTGTTTTTATATTTTTATAATTCATAAGAAAATTATATACATTTTTTGCTATAATTTTTCCTATTCCTGATACTTTATAAAAATCTTTTTTTTCAGATTTCATTAATTTTTTTAAAGATCGAAAATGTTTTGACAAATTTAATGAATTTACTTTACCTATTCCTTTAATTCCAAAAGAAAAAATAAATTTATCTAAACTAATTTTTTTAAATTTTTTTAAAGAAAAAATAATATTGTTAGAAGTTTTTTTTCCAACATTATTTAAACTTTTTAATTTTTTTTTATTTAATTTAAAAAAATCAATTGGATTTCTAAAATTATTTTTTTCAACTAATTGAGAAATTACTTTAGGACCTAAATCTTGTATTTCAAAAGATTTTTTAGAAAAAAAATGTATTAAACGTTTTTTTATTTGTTCTATACAAAATATACGATTAATACAATAATAACTTTTTTTATCTTTAGAAATTTGTAAATATGAAAAACAAGATGGGCATTTTTTTACAAATCTTACTTTTTTTAAAAAAAGTTTAGAATTAGTAATTTCTTTTCTAACAATTTTTGGTATAACATCTCCAGCTCTAGAAACAAATATAGTATCTCCTATATTTAATTTTAACTTTTTTAATTCATTTTTATTATATAAAGTAGCTTTCTTAATAATTATTCCAGATATAATTATAGGATTAAAATAAGCAACAGGAGTAATTATACCTGTTCTTCCAACTTGAAATAAAACTTTTAATAAAGTAGTTTTTTTTTCTTGAGAAGGAAATTTAAAAGCAATAGCCCATTTAGGAGATCGTGAAACAAATCCAATTTTATTTCTCAATTTTAAAGAATCTACTTTTACAACAATTCCATCAATATCAAATTTTAATTTTGAACGTTTCTTTTGTATATCTAAATAAAAATTTATAATTTTATCAATAGAAGAAGATAAAATAAAATTTTTACTAATCTTAAAACCCCAAATTTTAATTTTTTTAAGAATATTATAATAACTATCTATATTTTTAAAATAATCAAATAACTCAAATCCATGACACACAAAAAATAACTTTCTTTTAGAAAATGGATTAAAATTTTTTGTACGCAAAGTTCCTGATGCTAAATTTCTAGCACTAGAAAATTTTTTATAATTTAATTTTATATTTTTTTTATTTAAAGAAGAAAAATCTTTTTTTAGCATAAAAACTTCTCCTCGAATTTCCATTATTTTTGGAAACTTTTTTCCTTTTAAAAAATAAGGAATAGATCGTACAGAAAAAATATTTTTAGTAACGTCCTCACCAATTAATCCATCTCCTCTAGTAAATGCTTTTTGAAAAATACCATTTTTATAAATTAAATTTATAGCAATACCATCAAATTTCAATTCACAAAAAAAATTTATTTTACTATATTTTTTTTTATATTTTAATATTTTATAAATAAATTTCATAAAATCATTTTTATTAAAAACATTATTTAAAGATAACATAGGAGTTAAATGATTTTTTAAAATAGATTTATTAAATATCTTAGAACCTACAAATTGAGTAGGAGAATAAATATTACTTTTTTTTAAATACTTATTCTCAAGAAATCTTAATTTATTAAACAAATAATCATATCTATTATCAGAAATAATAGGATCGTCTAAAACAAAATATAAATAATTATGGTAAATAATAAGATTTTGCAAATTTTTAATTTTTTTTTTTACTTGACTCATATATATAACTTATTTTTTAAATAATATTTATTGTATAACATTTCTTTTTAAAAATTAATTAAAGAATAAAAAATTATTAAAATTAAAAAATTTAAAAAAAAATTTATATTAATTATATATTAAATTTAAAAAATTATACAAAAAACAACTATAAAATATTTCTTTTTAAATAAATACGGAAATTTTTTAAGTTTTTTTGTAAGAGTATAATTATTAATGTTAATATAAAAATTATTGACTTTACAAAAAAATTGTTTTTTTAATAAAAATTAAGAATAATTTAAATTAAATTTATTATAAAAAAATGTACAAATCTTTAATTAAGGAAAAAATATAAAATGGTTAAAAAAAAAATAAAAATTACATCACAAAATGGATTACATACTAGACCTGCTGCACAATTTGTTAAAGAAGCAAAAAAATACCTATCAAACATTACAATCATATCAAATGGAAAACAAGCAAATGCAAAAAGTTTATTTAAACTTCAAACTTTAGGATTAACTCAAGGAAGTATTATAACTTTATCTGCTGAAGGTTTAGATGAAAAAACTGCAATAGAAAAACTATCTATCTTTATCAAAAAACTTATATAAAAAAAAATATTTAAAAACTCTTAAATCTGTTAATCAAAATTTTATAAAAAATTTTGTATTAATAACTCTATAATTATAATATTCAAAGGTAATGTCATGATTTCAGGAATTTCAGCATCGCCAGGCATTGTTTTTGGAAAAGCGCTTCTTTTCAAAGAAAAAAAAATAAAAATTAATAAATTAAAAATATCTAAAAAAAATATAGAAAAAGAAATAAAAAAATTTTTAAAAGCTAGAAAAAAATCAGAAATACAAATCAATAAAATTAAAATACAAGCAAAAAAAAAATTTGGAAAAAAAAAATCTTCTATATTTGAAAGTCATATATTAATTCTACAGGATGAAGAATTTGAAAAAGAAATTATTAATTTAATAAAAAAAAAAAAAATAAGCGCTGAATTTGCTGTAGAAAAAACAATTCAAAAACAAATAAAAACATTAGAAAATATCCAAGACGAATATTTAAAAAATAGATCAATCGACATAAGAGACATTGGAAATAGATTATTACAAAATATATTAAATATAAAATTTATAGATCTAAATAACATTACAAAAAAAATTATCTTAATAACCAATGATTTAACTCCATCTCAAACTGCTCAAATGAATTTAAAAAAAGTAATTGGCTTTGCAACAAATTTAGGAGGAAGAACTTCTCATACTTCTATTATGGCTAGATCTTTAGAGATACCTGCTATTGTAGGAATAAAAAATATTACAAAAAAAGTAAAAAATAATGATTTCTTAATTTTAGATAGTATAAATAATAAAATTATTATTAATCCAACCAAAGAAAATATTAAAAAATTTAAAAAAGAAAAAAAAATATATATAAAAAATCAAAAAAAATTAATATCTTTAACAAATCTTTCAGCACGCACAAAAGATGGAAAAAAAATAAAAATAGGATCAAACATAGGAAGTTACGATGATGCTGTAAAATCAAAAAAATATGGATCAGAATTTATTGGATTATATCGTACAGAATTTTTATTTATGGGAAGAAATAATTTTCCATCAGAAGAAGAACAATTTCAAGCATATAAAGCAGTTGCTAAAAAAATGATTGGAAAAAAAATTGTTATAAGAACTATGGATATTGGAGGAGATAAAAATCTTTCTTATATGAATTTTCCAAAAGAAGAAAATCCATTTCTTGGATGGAGAGCAATTCGAGTATCAATTGATAAAACTAATATATTACATGATCAATTAATAGCAATTCTCAGAGCGTCAGCTTTTGGAAAGTTTAAAATTATCTTCCCAATGATTATTTCTATTGAAGAAATAAAATTTCTTAAAAAAGAAATTAAAAAAATAAAAAAAGAACTACAAAGAAAAAAAATAAATTTTGATAAAAAAATAAAATTAGGAGTAATGATAGAAACACCTGCATCTGCAATAATTTCTAAACATTTAGCTAAAGAAGTAGATTTTTTTAGTATAGGAACTAATGATCTAACACAATATACATTAGCGGTCGACCGTGGAAATGATCGTATATCTCAATTATATCAAACTATGAGCCCCTCTGTATTATATTTAATAAAAAAAGTAATTAAAGCATCTCATAAAGAAAAAAAAATAACAGGAATATGTGGAGAATTAGCAAGCAATAAAAAATATATTGCTTTATTAATTGGAATGGGGATAGATGAATTAAGTATGAGTTCTATATCTATACCAGAAATTAAAAATATAATAAGAAAAATAAATTTTATGAAAGCAAGAAAACTAGCAAAAAAAATTTTGAAACAACCTACAGTGAAAAAAGTAAAAAAATTAATACAAAAATTTAATAAAAAAGAAGATTTATTATAAATACTATAAATAGGAGAATATAATGAGCTTTATTTCAAATTTTTTTTCAAAAAAAGATGCTCATTTAAAAAAAAAAATAGAAATTATTGCGCCTATTTCTGGAAAAATAGTTCCAATTGAAAATGTTCCAGATGTAGTTTTTTCTAAAAAAATTGTAGGAGATGGAATAGCTATAAAACCTACAGAAGAAAATATTGTCTCTCCTGTTAATGGAATAATAGGAAAAATTTTTAAAACATTACATGCATTTTCTATTGAATCTTTCGAAGGAATTCAAATTTTTGTTCACTTTGGAATAGATACTGTTCAATTAAATGGAGATGGATTTACATCTTACGCAAAAGAAGGACAAAAAGTAAAAAAAGGAGATTTAATAATTAAAATAAATTTAAAATTATTAAAAAAAACAGCAAAATCTATTATTACTCCTGTAGTTATATCTAATATAGATGAAATAAAAATTATAGAAAAAAAAGAAGGTTTAATTATTGCTGGAAAAAGTATAATCATGTATGTTAATAAAAATTAGAAAAAATTATTTAAACGGCGTTAAATCGCCGTTTAAAAAAATAAAAATAAAGAAAATTTTTAAATAAATATATTTATAATTATAAAATTTAAAAAATATAAAAAATTTATTTAATTAAAAAAATTTTTAATCGATAAATTTCTAATAATAATGTTCTTAATTTAATTAATTCTTTTTTAATATAATACCCTTTAAAACCAGATTTTATAATCCATTTAATAGAAATAGAACTTGAAATAATAAATATTATTTTAAGAAAATTTTTAATATCATACCTTTTACAATGATATTTGCACTCTGGAAAAAAAATACAATATTCACTTAAAATTCCTAATTTTATTATTATTGAAGGATTTCTCCATACATCAATTTTATTAAATAAACAAATAATATCTTTAGAAGATTTTAAAAAAATATTATGTAAAAAAAAATAATTATTAGAAGAGATATAAGATAACTTTCTAATAAAAATAGGAATATTTAAGCGAATAAACATATTTTTAATTAAATTTGATTGAAAAAAATCTTCTTTAAATTTTTTATTAATTCGATAAATATATCTATAATAAATAAAAAATTGACAAAGAAAAGCAAATCTTAATTCAATACTTAAATTAAATTTTGAAAAATTTGATAAAGAAAATAAAAAATGCTCTCCTAAATTATTATTTTTAAAATATAAATTTTTAATTTTTATATTATATAAATAATTTATTTCTGGAAAAATAACAGATAAAGCATTACATTGTCTTAAAATATAAAAATAAACATGAGGAGAATAAGAAATTAATGCTTTTTTTGTTTCATTCCATATTCTATGAGAAGTTAAAAAAGATAATTCGCCTGTTCCTACCATAATTTTCATAAATTTCATAGTATTTTTTTCTACTTGAAAACCCAAATGAGATAACTGAGCAGAAAAACGAGCAACTCTTAAAATTCTTAAAGGATCTTCTTTAAAAGCTTTTGATACATGACGAAGTAATCGTAATTTTAAATCTTGAATTCCATTAAAAGGATCTATAAAATTTCCTTTTACATCTTGAGCTATTGCATTTATAGTTAAATCTCTACGAATCAAATCATCATTTAAAGTAACTCTTTTAGAATGATTTGTTTGAAAACCTTTATAACCTACTCCAAGTTTTTTTTCAGTTCTTGCTAAAGCATATTCTTCAAAAGTTTTTGGATGTAAAAAAACAGGAAAATCTTTTCCAACTTGTTTAAATCCTTTTTTAATTAATTCATTTGGAGTTGCTCCAACAACAACCCAATCTCGATCTTTAACAGGTAATTTTAATAAATTATCTCGAACAGCTCCTCCTACTAAATAAATTTTCATTCATTTTCCTATTAAAAATTTTATTAACCTAAATAAAAAATTATTAAAAAAAATTATAAAATATTATAAATATAATAGTCGAAGCTCAAAAAATATGCTAAAATTTTTATTCTTTAAAAAATTTAAATTTTTTATATAATTTAAAAAAGGTATATTTAATGCATACAAAACTATTTAAATTTGGAAATTCAATTCAAAGAATAAAAACAGCAATACATGACCTAAAACATGGAAAAGGTATTATTATTTTAGACAGCAAAAATAGAGAAAATGAAGGAGATTTAGTTTTTCCAGCAGAAACTATGACAGTTAATCAAATGGCGCTTTCTATTAGATATACTAGCGGAATAATTTGTTTATGTATTACAGAAAAAACACGTAAAAGACTAAATATTCCAATGATGGTAAAAAATAATACAAGTCAATATAAAACTAATTTTACAGTAAGTATAGAAGCAGCTCATGGAGTAACTACAGGAGTATCAGCTATAGATAGAATAAAAACTATAAAAACTGCAATTTCTAAAAAATCAAAACCTCACGATTTAAATAAACCAGGACATATTTTTCCATTAAGAGCTCATATAAATGGAATAAAATCTCGTCAAGGACATACAGAATCTTCTTTAGAAATAATAAAATTAGCAGGATTTAAAAAATACAGTGTAATAGGAGAATTAACAAATAAAAATGGAACAATGTCTCGTATTAAAGATAGTATAAAATTTGCAAAAACTCATAATATGACTATTATATCTATTAAAGATATTTTAAATTATTTAAATCAATAAAATTATTTTTTAAAAAAATAATTTAATTTTTAAATTATTTATAAATTTTCCATTTCGGATACACTTTAATTTTTAAATTTGATACAAAATTTTTTTTTTTGAATTTTAAAAAACCTAAATAAGCTATCATAGCGCCATTATCTGTACAAAATTTAGATCTTGGAAAATAAACATCACCTTTATATTTAAACAGCAGATTTTTTAATTTTTTTCTTAATAAAATATTTGAACTAACTCCTCCAGCTACAACTAAACGATTTAAAGACATTTTTTTAATAGCTCGTTCGCATTTAGAAACTAAAACATCTATTACAGAATTTTCAAAAGCATTAGCAATATCTGCTTTAATTTGAAAATTCAAAAATGAAAATTTTTTAATAAAATTAATAACAGAAGTTTTTAAACCAGAAAAACTAAAATTCAAATCTTTTCGATTAATCATGGGTTTAGGAAAAATATACTTATTTAACATTCCAAATCTTGATATTTTAGAAATTTCTGGACCACCTGGATATTTTAAACCTAATTCTTTAGAAATTTTATCAAAAGCTTCGCCTGCACTATCATCTAAAGATTCTCCTAATAAATAATATTTACCAATTTTTTTTGCATAAATTAATTGGGTATGTTTACCAGATACTAAAAGAACTAAAAAAGGAAAAATTGGACATTTTTTTTCCATCATAACAGATAATAAATGAGCTTCCATATGATTTATAGGAATAGCTGGTATATTTAAAGAATAAGATAAAGATAAACCAAATGTAGATCCTACTAATAAAGAACCAGCTAAACCTGGTCCTGCAGTATAAGCTACTGCAGAAATTTCATTTATATTAATATTTGTCTTTTTAAAAGTATTTTTTACTAATTTAATAATATTTAATAAATGTTTTCTAGCCGCTATTTCTGGTACAATTCCTCCATATTTATTATGAATCAAAGATTGACTTAATGTTTTATTAAAAATTAATCCAAAAATACTATCATATATAGCAATACCAGTATCATCACATGATGTTTCAATTCCCAAAATTTTCATATATATTATTCCTAAAATATAAATATTTTTTAATATAACTGATTTAAATTTATAAATTTGATAAACTGTTCTATAATATTTTATAAAATAAATCTCAAAAAAAAAAAGAAAAAAAATGCCTATAATAAAAGTACGTGAAAACGAACCATTTGATGTTGCACTTAGACGATTTAAAAGATCTTGTGAAAAAGCTGGAATTTTAGCAGAAATTCGTAGACGTGAATGTTATGAAAAACCAACTACAGAAAGAAAAAGAGCAAGAGCTTCTGCAATTAAAAGACTAACAAAAAAATTATGCAGAGAAAATCTAAAAAGAATTAGATTATATTAACAAATTTTTATAAAAATATTATTAAAACCGTTCATATTTTAAATACGAACGGTAATAATAAATTTTATATATAAAAATATAACTTTTAAAAAAATATGACTGGAAAAATTCCAAAATACTTTATTAATGAATTAATATTACAAACAAATATTGTTGACTTAATAAAATCTAAAATCTCTTTAAAAAAAACAGGAAGAAATTATCAAACTAAATGCCCATTTCATGAAGAAAAAACCCCTTCATTTATTGTAAGTTATGAAAAACAATTTTATCACTGTTTCGGATGTAATTCTCATGGAAATGTAATTGATTTTTTAATTAATTATGACGGTTTAACATTCGTAGAATCTATTGAAGAATTATCAATTTTAAATAATGTTTGTATTCCATATCAAAATAATAATTTTGAAATAAAAAAAAAATATAATATAAAAAAAAACTTATATCATTTAATGGATAATATTTCTAATATATATTATAAAAATTTTATTAATAAAAATTCTAAAAAAGCAATAAAATATATAAAAAAAAGAGGAATTAATTCAAAAATATTAAATTTATTTCTAATAGGATATTCAAATCCATTAGCAATGAAAAAAATATTAAAAACTCAATTAAAAAATTTTAAAAAAAAAGATTTAATTAAAGCAGGAATTATAAAAATTAATTATTCAGGAAAAATATATAATAGATTTAATCATAGAATAATTTTTCCAATTCGAGATAAACATGGAAGAATAAACGGATTTGGAGGACGAACATTAAAAAAAAAAATTCCAAAATATATAAATTCTCCTGAAACAGAAATATTTCATAAAAAAAAACAAATTTATGGATTATATGAAATAAAAAAAAAAATAAGAAAAATAAAATATTTAATAGTTGTAGAAGGATATTTTGATGTTATTTCATTAACTCAGTTTAAAATCTATAATTCAGTTTCTATTCTAGGAACAGCATATACAGAAAATCATATAAAAATTTTGTTTAACATTACTAAAACTATTATATTTTGCTATGATGGAGATCAAGCTGGAAAAAATGCATCATGGAAAACCCTTATTAAATCTTTACCATTTTTATATGGAAAAAGATCAATTAAATTTATTTTTCTTCCAAAAAATGAAGATCCAGATTCAATTATTAAAAAAGAAGGTGCTAAACTTTTTAAAAAAAGAATTAAAAAATCAATTTGTATGTCAAAATATCTATTTCAAGAGCTTATAAAAAAATACAACATTAATACAGTAGAAGGAAAAAAAAATTTTATTTATTATTCTATCTCTTTAATTAATAAGATTCCAAGTAAAACATATAAATTTTTTTTATATAAATATCTAGGAAAAAAAATTGGAATATTAGACGAATATTCTTTAAAAAAAATATTTTATAAACATACACATATTAATTTAAAAAAAGAAAAAAAATATAGTTTAATGAGAGTATTAATTAGTTTAATTATTCAAAATCCTAAATTATACAAATTAACTAAAAATTATTTAAAATTTTTAAACAAAAAAAAAAAAGGAATGAAAATATTTTTAAATATAATAAAAATATGTAATAAAAATAAAAATCTTAATACTGGAATTTTATTAGAACAATATAGAAAAAAAAAAATATATCATATTTTAAAATATTTGGCTAAATGGGAAAATATGATATCTCAAAAAAAAATAAAAAAAACTTTTTTAGAAATATTAACTTATTTAAATAAAAAATTTTTAAATAAAAAAATTGAAAAAATGATATTAAAAGAAAAAAAAATAGGATTAGATAATAATGAAAAAAAAAAACTTTGGAAAATAAATAAAAAATTAATAAACTTAAAATAAAAAAATAAAAATTTTAAAAACTAATATATTTTTTTAAAAATAAATTTTTTAACATAAAAAATTTATTTAAATCTAAATATAATTTACAACAATTCATTATTTAATTTAAATTCATAAAATGGATATTATCTTATGGGTCAAAAACCAAAATCACAGCTCAAATCGCTTATTACTTATGGTAAAGAGCAAGGATTTCTAACTTTTGCTGAGATTAATGATCATTTACCAGAAGATATGATTGATTCCGAACAAATTAAAAATATAATTCACATGATTCGTGATATGGGAATTCAAGTAGTAGAAAATGCACCTGATTCAGACGATTTAATTTTAAATAACTCAAGAAATAATAACGATTCTGATGAAGATACTGTAGAAGCAGTCACACAAGTTTTATCAAATGTAGAAACAGAATTAGTTCGAACCACAGATCCTATTAGAATGTATATGAGAGAAATGGGTACTGTTGAATTATTAACCAGAAAAGGTGAAATAAAAATAGCAAAAAAAATAGAAAATGGAATAAAACAAATTCAATCTTCTATTTCAAAATATCCTAAATCCGTTAAATATCTTTTAGAACAATATGAACAAATTCAATCTGGAAAAATTAAAATATCTGAAGTAATTACAGGATTTATAGACAAAAATATAGAATATACTTGTAAAAATTCAATTAAAAATAATAATTCCTATTACAATTTTATAGAATTAAAACAAAAAAATATAAATACAAAAAATAATAAAAACTTAGAAGAAGACAAAATAGATAAAAAACTAGCAAAAAAAAAATTTTCAGAATTAAGAGATCAATATATCTTAACCAAAAAAACAGTTAACAAAAAAAAACGAAATCATATAGACTCAATAAAAGAAATAAAAAAATTATCTAAAATTTTTAAACAATTTCGATTAGCACCTAAAAAATTTAATCATTTAATAAAAAATTTACGTTTAATCATGAAAAAAATAAGATTTCAAGAAAGTATACTCATGAAAGAATGTATAAAAAAATGTAAAATGCCAAAAAAAACATTTATAAAAATATATTTAGGAAACGAAGCTAATATAAAATGGTTTAAAAAAGCAAAAAACATGAATAAAACTTGGTCAAAAAAATTAAAAAAAATAAAAAAAAAAATTACATATAGAATAAATAAATTATTAAAAATAGAAAAAAAAATAAATCTTTCTATTAATCAAATAAAAGAAATAAATAGAAAAATTATAATTGGAGAAAAAAAAACTAATTTTGCAAAAAAAGAAATGGTAGAAGCTAATCTTAGATTAGTTATATCTATTGCAAAAAAATATACTAACAGAGGACTTCAATTTCTAGATCTAATACAAGAAGGAAATATTGGATTAATGAAAGCTGTAGACAAATTTGAATATAAAAGAGGTTATAAATTTTCAACTTATGCAACATGGTGGATTAGACAAGCTATAACAAGATCTATTGCAGATCAAGCAAGAACTATAAGAATACCTGTACATATGATTGAAACAATTAATAAACTTAATAGAATATCAAGACAAATATTACAAGAAATTGGAAGAGAGCCTACACCTGAAGAATTATCAGAAAAAATGTTTATTTCTGAAGAAAAAATTAGAAAAGTTTTAAAAATAGCAAAAGAACCAATATCTATGGAAACTCCTATTGGAGATGATGAAGACTCGCATTTAGGAGACTTTATTGAAGATACTACTTTAGAATTACCTTTAGATTCTGCAACATCAAAAAGTTTAAAAAATGCTACTAATAATATACTTTCCGGGCTCACTCCAAGAGAAGCAAAAGTTTTAAGAATGAGATTTGGAATTGATATGAATACAGATCATACATTAGAAGAAGTTGGAAAACAATTTGATGTTACCAGAGAAAGAATACGACAAATAGAAGCTAAAGCTTTAAGAAAACTCAGACATCCTAGTAGATCAGAAATTTTAAAAAGTTTTTTAGACGATTAAAAATATTAATTATATTTATTTTAAAAATATCGTTAACAATAATTTACTCCAATTATTGTTAACAAAAAATAATTAAATTAATTTCAAAAATTTTTTTAAAAACAATAAAAAATTTTTATTTAAGTAAATCTTTATTTTCATTGTTTTTTTTAAAAATAGTATCAAAATTTACAGGATCTAAATTTAAATTAGGAAAACCTCCTCGAGAAGTCAAACTAGATACGCATTCTCTAACATAAGGAAATAAAATATCAGGACAATAAACTCCTAAACAATAAAGAAGTTTTTTATCAGATAAACCTTTAATATAAAAAATTCCTGATTGATGAACCTCGCATAAAAATACTAATTTAAAATTAATATGAACTTTGACTATTACTCGTAAAGTAACTTCAAATAAAAATTCTTTTAATTTATTAAATATATTATTTAAATCACAAGAAATTTTTGGATTCCAAGTTTCTTTAAAAATATTTGGAGAATGCGGAGATTCAAATGAAACATCTTTAATATAAATTTTTTGAATCTGAAAAATTACTGTATCATCTTTTTTTTTTATTTTTTTTCCAAACATTAATTACATCCTATCAATTATTTATTTTTTATTCTATTTAACTCAACCTAAAAATAAAAAATAATTTTCAAAAAATTATTTTTTATAAATTAATGGTAAATTCTTAATATTCCAATCATCTAAACCATTATTCAATATATATAATCTATTAAAACCTAATTTATTAAAAATTTCTATATAATTATTTAAAGAAACATTAGAATAAGAAATAAAAATTATTCTTGTATTTTTTGAAAGAGATAATTTTTTTATATCAAAATTATAAATTTTTTTAAATGGAATATTTACAGAATAAGGAATATGACCTAATAAAAAATGTTTTTTAGATCGAGTATCTATTACAAAAGATTTTTTTTTATTTATTAAAAAAACAAAATAATAAATATCTATAAATATAGATTTTATAAAAAAATTTTTAATTGATGTAGATATTATTAAAAAAAATAACATAAACCATATAAAAAAAATAAACAAATGTTGATGAAAAAAATATAAAAAATTATTCACCTCTTATCCTTTTAATTGTTATAAATAAAAAATACTTATTTTTTTTAAAAAAATATATAAATATTTTATAATTATAATATTAAATTAATTCATTAAATTAATATTATTAAAAATTATTTTTTTATTTTTTTGAATTTCAGATAAAACTTTTTCAGGAGCTGTTCCTCCTTTAGAATTTTTTTGATTTAAACAATTTTTTAAAACTATATACTTATATATATCATTTTCAATTAACACACAAAAACTTTGATAATCTAACAAACTTAATTCTGATAAAGATTTATTATTATTAATTGCATGCAAAACTATTTTTCCAGAAATATCATGAGATTCTCTAAAACTTATACCTTTACGAACTAAATAATCTGCTAAATCAGTAGCATTCGAATAACCAGATTCTGCTGATTTTTTACAAATATTTTTATTTAATTTTAATCCTAATAAAACTATTTTAGACATCTTTAAACACATTCTCCATGTCTCTAAAGAATCAAACAATCCTTCTTTATCTTCTTGCATATCCTTATTATAAGATAAAGGTAATCCTTTTAATAAAACTAAAATATTTATTAAAGAACCATATACACGACCAGTTTTTCCTCGAATTAATTCTAATGAATCTGGATTTTTTTTTTGAGGCATTAATGAAGACCCTGAAGTTACTTTATCTGATAATTCAATAAAATTACATTCACCAGAATTAAAAAATATTAAATCCTCAGAAAATCGAGATAAATGCATCATTCCAATAGAAGCTATAGATAATAATTCTACAACATAATCTCTATCTGAAACACTATCTAAACTATTATTACTTTCTTTAGAAAAATTCATAAAATTAGCCAATTTTTTTCTATCAATTTTCCACCCTGTTCCTGCTAAAGCTCCTGAACCTAACGGACTAATATCTATTCTTTGTAAACAATCTTTTAATCGATCAAAATCTCTTTGTATCATTTCAAAATACGCTAAACACCAATGAGAAAATATAATCGGCTGAGCTCGTTGTAAATGAGTATATCCAGGAATAATAATAGAAAAATATTTTTCAGATAGAGTTATTAAAGATTTTTGAAAATTTATAATACTTTTTTTAAGTTTATGAATTTCTTTTTTACACCATAATCTTAAATCTGTAGCAATTTGATCATTTCTACTTCTTCCAGTATGAAGTTTTTTTCCAACATCTCCTAACATATAAATTAATTTCTGTTCTACCCATGAATGAATATCTTCAGAATTACTTAACAATATTTTTTTTGGTGTATTTTTTATTTCCGAATATATTATATTTAAAGATGTTTCTAACTTTTTTTGTTCATCTTCTGTAATTATTTTACTATCTAATAATATTTTAGACCATGCTATAGATCCAAAAATATCTTCTTTAACTAAAATAAAATCTATTTTTAAAGAATTATTAAATTTTTTAAAAAAAGAATTTTGTTTCTTTAAAAACCTTCCACCCCAAAGAGCCATATATTTGTTTTCCACAAAATTTTTTATAAAAATGAAATATAAATTTAAATACAAAAAATAATTATTTTTTTTTAATTGCTCTAATTTTAGAAGACAATGAAAAAAGATTAATAAAACCAGTAGCATCAGATTGTTTATAAACAGAATCTTTTCCAAAAGTAGAATAAGATTTTGAATAAAGAGAATTTATAGATCTTTTTTTAACTGCAATTACATTACCTTTATGTAATTTTAATACTACTTCTCCTGTTATTATTTTAGATAAATTATCAGCAGAAGATTGAATAGCATAACGAAGAGGAGAAAACCATCGTCCTTCATAAACAATATGCGACATTTCTAAAGCTATTTTAGATCTCCATTTCATAGATTCTCTATCTAACACTAATTGTTCAATAGAACGAATAGCTTCATTCATAATTGTTCCACCAGGAGTTTCATAACATCCTCTAGATTTTAATCCAATAATTCTATTTTCTAATAAATCTACTCGTCCTATTCCATGAATAGATCCAATTTTATTTAATTTTTTTAAACATTGAAAAGGAGTTCTATTTTTATTATTAATAGATACAATACAACCATTTTTAATTTTTATATGTACATATTCCGGTTTATTAGGAGCATTTTCTATGCTATTTGTCCATGACCAACATTCTTCTGTAGGCTCATTCCATAAATCTTCTAATAATCCTCCTTCTGTTGAAATATGCCATATATTTTCATCTCTACTATATATCTTTTTTAAAGTAGCATTTGTAGAAATATTTTTTTTATGTAAATAATTTAAAAGATCTTCTCGAGATTTAAATTTCCATTCTCTCCAAGGTGCAATTACTTTTAATTTAGGAGATAACGAAGAATAATTAATTTCAAATCGTATTTGATCATTTCCTTTACCTGTTGCTCCATGAGATACAGCAAATGCATTAATTTTATTTGCAAAATCAATTTGAGCTTTTGCTATTATAGGTCTAGCAATAGCTGTTCCTAAAAAATATTTTCCTTCATACAAAGCACCAGTTCTTAATAAAGGATAAATATAATCTTTTACAAATACTTCTTTAAGATCAAGAACTTTACATCCAATTGATCCTGATTTTATAGCTTTTTGTTTTATTCCTTTTAAATCATTTTTAGATTGACCAATATCAATTACTAAAGAAAAAATATCTAAATTGTAATTTTCTTTAATCCAAGGTATTATCGCTGAAGTATCTAATCCTCCAGAATATGCTAAAACAACTGTATTTTTTTTCAAAATTTTTACAAACCTCAAAATTAAAAGAAAAATTATTTTTTATTAAAAATAATATATTTTAAAAAATTTTTTTATTTTATTTACAAATAAATATAAAAAATTTTTTAATTATATTTAATATAAAATTATTATATCAGACTTTTTAAAAATAATTTATCTTCAATAAAAATATCTTTAATCTAAATTAATAGAATTACAAATAGAATAAGAAAAATCTAATTTATTTAAAGTATAAATATGAAAATCACGAATACCTTCTTTATATAATTCTTTTATCATATTTACAGCAATTTTAAATCCTATTAAATCATTTTTTTGATATAAATTGTTTGATCTTAAATATAAATTTTTTAACCATTTTGGAACATATATATTTGAAATTAAACAAAATTTATATACTTGATTAAAATCTTGTATAGGAAGTATTCCAGGAATAATTTTTTTTTTAATTCCTATTCCTGAACATCTATCTCTAAAACGTAAAAAATTTTCAATATCAAAAAAAAATTGAGTAATTGCTTGATCTGCTCCAGAATCAAGTTTATTTTTTAAATTTATCAAATCATATTGAGAACTTTTTGCTTCTGGATGAACTTCTGGATAAGCTAAAACAGATATATAAAAATTTGAAATTTCTTTTAATAATACAATTAAATTTATTGCATTAAAATGAAATTTTGTATTTTTATAAATAGAATCTCCACATAATGCTATTATATGTTTTATTTTTTTTTTTTTATATTTTATTGAAATTTTTTTTAATTCTTTATTCTTAAAATTTATACATGTCATATAAGGAGCTAATTCTATATTTGTATAATTTTTAATAATATTAATAAAATTATACATATTTTTTGTATTTCTATCATTAGAACTATGAACGATAGAAATAAAATTTGTATTTAACATACTTAACTTATTTATAAAAAATAAAAAATTTTTTTCAAAATTAATTTTAGAAGAAAAAAAAACTTCAAAAGAAAAATTTATTTTATTAAAATTATTTTTTTTTTTTTTTATAATACAATCTATTTCTTTTTTACATACTTTCATAAAAGTTTTCTCATAATTAAAAATTATTAAAAAAAAATAAATAATTTATTATCAAACTTAAAATAAAAAAATATTTAAAAAATTAATTACTAATTATTTTTTATATATAAAATTTAAATTTTATATAAAAATATAATTAATTTATAAATTATTTATTAAAAATATAATTTATTATATTATATAAATAATTTATAATTAAAAATTAATAATTCATTCACTTAACAAAATTTTTTATTTTTTTAAATAATTTTTTAAGCATTTGATTTTTTTAAAAAAAAAAAGTAAAATATATAAATAAAATTAAAATTTTATTGTAAATTCTAATTAATAAATTTATAATGTTTTAAATTTGCCGGTTTAGCTCAGAAGGTAGAGCAACTGACTTGTAATCAGTAGGTCACCAGTTCGATTCCGGTAACCGGCATAAAAAAAATTTTAAGAAATATTAAAAAAAAATGGTGAGATTCCCGAGCGGCCAAAGGGAGCAGACTGTAAATCTGACGTCATAGACTTCGAAGGTTCGAATCCTTCTCTCACCAAAATAATAAATAAAAAGCGAGCATGGTATAAAGGACATTACCTCAACCTTCCAAGTTGAAGATGTGGGTTCAATTCCCACTGTTCGCTCAATACTTAAAATTTTTATAAAAAATAATACAATATTTTTTAAAAAAATTTTAAAAAAGCTGATATGGCTTAGTCGGTTAAAGCGCACCCTTGGTAAGGGTGAGATCCTCAGTTCAAATCTGAGTATCAGCATTAATCTGATATTTAATATTAAAAATTTTTTGTTATAATAATTTTATATAAAACTTTTTTAGGATTTCTTATGAAATCTAAAATTTTAAACACAATATTTACAATTTTAAAAAAAAAAAAATGTGTTTTAGGAAATATTTTAATTATTTTTATTATGTTTTTTATTAAAAAATATAATTTTCCATCAACAACTTTAAAATATTTTACAATATTTATTTTTCTTTTATCACTTATAATAATAATTTTAATTATAAATAAATACTATACTTTTCTTCAATCCATATATAAAGATATACAAATAGAAATAAAAAACATCACATGGCCAAAAAAAAAAGACACATTAAACACAACATTTATTATTATTTTAATAAGTATTTTAATATCAATGGTCTTGTGGGGTTTAGATAATATAATATTTTATTTAATATCTTTTATTACATCTATAAAATACTAAGGTTATTATGAAAATAAAAAACCACAAAAAAAAAAATGGTATGCTATACAAATTTATTCAGGATTTGAAGATAAAGTTGTCAAATCTATAAAAGAACAAATCAAACAAAAAAAATTAAAAACAATATTTTCAAGAATATTAGTACCATCTGAAGAAGTCATAGAAATAAAAAAAGGAAAAAGAAAAAAAAGTGATTGCAAATTTTTTCCTGGATACGTTTTAATAAAAATGATTATGAACGAAAAAAGCTGGCATTTAATAAAAAGTATTCCAAAAGTTATAGGATTTATTGGAGGATCTCCAGAAAATCCCTTTCCAATTAACAAAACAGAAATAAAAAAAATAAAAAATAAACTTTTAAAAATTGGTAATAAACCAAGACCTAAAATACTATTTGAACCTGGAGAAAGTGTTAGAATAAATAATGGACCATTTTCAGATTTTAATGGAATAGTAGAAACAATAGATTATGAAAAAAATAGACTAAAAGTATCTGTTTCAATATTTGGGCGATCAACTCCAGTAGAATTAGACTTTAATCATGTAGAAAAAATTCTTAAATAAAAAATTTTAAAAACAAAGAGAAAATAATGTCTAAAAAAATAACAGGATATATAAAACTTCAAGTTCCTGCTGGACAAGCAAATCCTAGCCCACCTGTTGGTCCAGCTTTAGGGCAAAAAGGATTAAATATTATGGATTTTTGTAAACAATTTAATTCTGAAACTAATAAATTAGAAAAAGGAGTACCTACACCAGTTGTAATAACTGTGTTTTCCGATAAAACTTTTTCATTTATTACAAAAACTCCTCCAGCATCAATTTTATTAAAAAAATATGCAGGAATAAAATCAGGATCTAAAAAACCAAACATTGAATTTGTAGGAAAAATTAATATTTCAAAAATTCAAGAAATTGCAAAAATTAAAAAAAAAGATATGACAGGACGTAATATAAAAAAAATGTGCCTATCTATTATAGGAACAGCAAAATCTATGGGTTTAAAAATAGAAAAATCTTAAAAAATGAAAAATAATAATAAAAAAAAAAATCATATATTAAAAAAAATGAATATCATAAAAGCAATATCAATTTTAAAAGACAAATCTAAAAAAAAATTTGTTGAAAGTTTTGATATAGCTATAATGTTAGGAATTGATCCAAAAAAAACAGACCAAAACATTAGAGGAGCAACAGTTTTACCTCATGGGAATGGTAAAAAAATAAAAATAGCAGTATTTGCAGACGGAGAAGAAGCAAAAGAAGCTAAAAAAGCTGGAGCAGAATTCATTGGAATGGATGACTTAGCTAAAAAAATTAAAAAAAATAAAATTAAATTTGATATAACTGTTGCAACACCAAAATCTATGAAAATAGTAAGTTCTTTAGGATCTATTTTAGGACCAAAAGGATTAATGCCAAATCATAAAATTGGAACTATTACATCAAACATTTATAAAACTATTAAAAAAATAAAAAATGGACAAATAAGATATAAAAATGATAAAAATGGAATTATTCATGCATCTATAGGAAAAACAAATTTTTCTGAAATTCAAATAAAAGAAAATTTAATTAGTTTAATAACAGATCTAAAAAAACAAAAGCCTAATAAAATGAAAGGAATATATTTAAAAAAAATATTTTTAACCACTACAATGGGACAAGCAATACAAATTAAACAATCTATTTTAGAGTAAAAATTAAAAAATTATTTTTTTTTAAAATATATAAACTATCCTAGTTTCTTAATTAATTTCTTTATATTTTAGTTAGAAATTAGGTTTTTTATTTTTATTATGAAAAAATATAATTAAATTTCTTTACAAAAAAAATATTAAAATATAAAAAATTAATTCTTAAATTTTATTAATGAAATCTTGATCAATATTTAAAATATATACAATAATATTAAAAATAATTATAAAGGATTTCTTTAAAAAAATCTAGGAGTAAAAATGTCTATTAATATTAAAAAAAAAAAAAAAATAATAAATGAAATAAAAAAAATATCCGAAAATTCATTATCAGCAGTAATAGCAGATCCAAAAAAAATTAATTCAAATAAAATAAATATATTAAGAAAAAACGCAAGAAAAAACAACGTTAAAATTAAAGTCATAAAAAATACATTACTAAAAAAAGCAATTCATAAAACACAATTTGAATGTTTAAAAAAGAAATTAAAAAATTTTACTCTAATTGCTTATTCTATAAAAAATCCTGGAAGTGCAGCAAAATTATTATATTTATTTTCAAAAGAAAACAAAACTTTTAAAATAAAAGGAGCAGCTTTTGAAGGTAAATTTATTAAATCAAAAAAAATAAAAAAATTAGTATCAATACCTACATATAAAGAATCTATACAAAAACTAATGTTTACAATAAAAGAAGCAACAATAGGAAAATTAGTTAGAACTCTTATGTCTATAAAAAATAAAAAAGAATAAAATAGAAATAAAATTTATTTAAAATTGGAAAAAAAAATGTCTATTAATAAAAAAGAAATAATAAATACTGTCTCACAAATGTCAGTAATGGAAATAATGGAATTAATAAAATCCATGGAAAAAAAATTTGGAGTTTCAGCAACACAAATCACAAACCAAAATATACAACAAGAAGAAAAAAAAATAGAAGAAAAAGTAGAATTTGATGTTCATATACAATCTATAGGAAAAAACAAAGTTTCTGTAATAAGAGCTGTAAGAAGTTTAACAACTCTAGGGCTAAAAGAAGCTAAAGATTTAGTAGAATCTGCACCTACTATTATAAAAGAAAAAGTTAATAAAGAAGAAGCCGAATCTTTAAAAAAAACACTAGAAACAGCTGGCGCAATAGTAGAATTAAAATAATATTGATTTTTTATTTCTTAAAAAATTTTAAAAAATCAAGCTGGTGAAAAAATCACCAGCTATTTTACAAAATTTTTTTAAAAAAACATAAATTTTTTTTAAACAAATTTTTTTAAAAAAAAATATTTATAAAACTTTCATTAAAAGAGAAACAAAATGGTTTACTCTTATACAGAAAAAAAAAGAATAAGAAAAGATTTTGGAAAAAGACAAGAAATTTTAAAAATTCCTTATTTATTATCCATACAAATTAATTCCTTTAAAAAATTTATTAATCAAAAAAAAAATAAATCAAACGGAATAGAATCAGCTTTAAAATCAGTTTTTCCAATAAAAAGTTATAATGAAAATGCTGAAATTCAATACGTAAAATATAGACTCGGAAAAAAAAGTTTTAATGTTATGGAATGTCATATTAGAGGATTAACATATTCAGTTCCTTTAAGAGTAACTCTAAGATTAATAATATATGAAAAAGATTCTATACAAAAAAAAATAAAAAATATTAAAGAACAAGAAGTTTATATGGGCGAAATACCTTTAATGACTAAAAATGGAACTTTTATTATTAATGGAACAGAACGCGTTGTTGTTTCACAATTACATAGAAGCCCAGGGGTATTTTTTGATAGCGATAAAGGAAAAACGCATTCTTCAGGAAAAGTTTTATATAATGCTAGAATTATTCCTTACAGAGGTTCTTGGTTAGATTTTGAATTTGATCCAAAAGATCATTTATTTGTAAGAATTGATAGACGAAGAAAATTTCCAGTTACAATTCTTTTACAAGCTCTTGGATATAATTCTGAAAAAATTTTAAAAATTTTTTTTAAAAAAAATATATTTTTAATTAATAAAAAAAATGTTTATATGAAACTTATTCCAGAAAGATTAAGAGGAGAAACAATTTCATTTGAAATTAAAAAAAATAATATTATATATGTTAAAAAAAATGAAAGAGTCACAGCAAGACATATAAAAAAATTAGAAAAAAATAAAATTTTTTCTATAAAAATTCCTATACAGTATATTATTGGAAAAACATCTTTAAAAAACTATTTTGATAAAAAAAATGAACTAATTATATCTGCAAACTCAATTTTTACTTCTGAAATTCTAGAAAAAATTAAAAAAAATGAAATTTCTAAAATTAAAACAATATTTACTAATGATTTAGATCATGGTCCATATATCTCTGAAACATTAAAAACAGATCACACAACAGATAAAACAAGTGCTTTAATAGAAATTTATCGTATGATGAGACCAGGAGAACCTCCAACAAAAGAAGCTTCAGAAAATTTATTTCAATCTTTATTTTTTTCAGAAGAAAGATACGATTTATCTTCTGTTGGAAGAATGAAATTTAACCGATCATTATTAAGAAATAAAATTACTGGAAAAAATATACTGGATAAAAAAGATATACTTGATGTAATAAAAAAATTAATTAATATAAGAAATGGAAAAGGAGAGGTCGATGATATAGATCATTTAGGAAATAGACGAGTTCGATCAATTGGAGAAATGGCAGAAAATCAGTTTAGAATTGGTTTAATTAGAGTTGAAAGAGCAGTTAAAGAAAGATTATCTATTGGAGATATAGATGCTGCAATGCCTCAAGATATGATTAACGCAAAACCAATTTCTGCAGCAATAAAAGAATTTTTTGGGTCTAGTCAACTATCACAATTTATGGATCAAAATAATCCACTTTCTGAAATTACTCACAAAAGAAGAATTTCTGCATTAGGTGTAGGAGGACTAACCCGAGAAAGAGCAGGATTCGAAGTTCGAGATGTTCATCCAACTCATTATGGAAGAGTGTGTCCAATTGAAACACCTGAAGGACCAAATATTGGATTAATTAATTCTTTATCAATATATGCTAGAACTAACAAATATGGATTTTTAGAAACTCCTTATAGAGTTGTATCAAAAGGATATGTAACTAAAAAAATAGAATATTTATCTGCTATTGAAGAAGGAAATTTTATAATTGCTCAAGCAAACACAAATCTAAAAAATAATAATAAAATTTCAGATAAATTAATTACTTGCAGATATAAAAACGAATTCGGTTTATTTAAAAAAAATCAAATAAATTATATGGATGTATCAAATCAACAAATTGTATCTGTTGGAGCATCTTTAATTCCTTTTCTAGAGCATGACGATGCAAACCGTGCTTTAATGGGAGCAAACATGCAAAGACAAGCAGTTCCTATTTTAAAATCCGAAAAACCATTAGTTGGAACTGGAATGGAAAGATCTGTAGCTGTCGATTCTGGAGTTACTGTAATTTCTAAAAGAAGTGGAACTGTGCATTATATCGATGCTTCGAGAATTGTAATTAAAGCTCATAAAAAAGAAATAAAATCTAATGAAGCAGGAATTGATATTTACAATTTAATTAAATATAAAAGATCTAACCAAAATACATGTATTAATCAAATTCCATGTGTATCTTTAAAAGATACTGTAAAAAAAGGAGATGTATTAAGCGATGGTCCAGCTACAGATCTAGGAGAATTAGCTTTAGGACAAAATATGAGAGTTGCTTTTATGCCATGGAATGGTTATAACTTTGAAGATTCTATTTTAATTTCAGAAAAAGTAGTTCAAGAAGATAGATTTACAAGTATTCATATTCAAGAACTATCTTGTATTTCTAGAGATACCAAATTAGGACCTGAAGAAATAACTTCTGATATACCAAATATAGGAGAATCAGCTTTATCTAAATTAGATGAATCCGGAATTATTCATATTGGCGCAGAAGTACATGGAGGAGATATTTTAGTTGGAAAAGTTACTCCAAAAGGAGAAACTCAACTAACTCCAGAAGAAAAATTATTAAGAGCTATTTTTGGAGAAAAAGCATCTGATGTAAAAGATTCCTCTTTAAGAGTTCCTAATGGAGTTTTAGGTACTGTTATTGATATACAAATTTTTACTAGAGATGGAATAAAAAAAGACAAAAGAACAATTGAAATTGAAGAAATGCAAATAAATCAAATTAAAAAAGATCTTTCAGACAAAAAAAAAATGTTTGAAATAGGTTTATTTAGACAAACTAAATCTATTTTAATAAAATCTGGTTTATTATATAAAAAATTTAAAAAAAAATCTCCTGAAAAATGGATTTTTTTAAAATTAAAAAATAAAAAATATCAAAATAAATTAGAAAAAATTAAACATCAATATAAAATATTAAAAAAAACATTTAAAAAAAAACTTATAGAGAAAAAAAAAAAAATTACTCAAGGAGACGATTTATCACCAGGAATACTAAAAATAGTAAAAGTATATTTAGCAGTTAAAAGATATTTACAAACAGGAGATAAAATGGCTGGAAGACACGGAAATAAAGGAGTAATTTCTAAAATTAATCCAGTTGAAGATATGCCATATGATAAATATGGAATACCTGTAGATATTGTTTTAAATCCTTTAGGAGTACCATCTAGAATGAATATAGGGCAAATATTAGAAACTCATTTAGGAATGGCTGCAAAAGGAATAGGAAATAAAATAACAAAAATATTAAAACAAAAAAAAAGAATCTTTAATTTACGTTCTTTTATGCAAAAAACTTTTAATATAGGATATAATACACGCCAAAAAATAAATTTAAATAATTTTTCTGATGATGAAATATTATGTTTAGCTAAAAATTATAAAAAAGGCATTCCAGTCTCTACCCCTGTTTTTGATGGAGCTCTGGAAAAAGAAATAAAAGATCTTTTAAAATTAGGAGATTTTCCTAAATCTGGACAAATTCATTTATTTGATGGAAGAACTGGTCAAAAATTTGAAAGACCAGTAACTGTTGGATATATGTATATACTTAAACTTAATCATTTAGTTGACGACAAAATGCATGCACGTTCAACAGGATCTTATAGTTTAGTTACCCAACAACCTTTAGGAGGAAAAGCTCAATTTGGAGGGCAAAGATTTGGAGAAATGGAAGTATGGGCATTAGAAGCATACGGAGCTTCTTATACATTACAAGAAATGTTAACAGTAAAATCAGATGATGTTAGTGGAAGAACAAAAATGTATAAAAATATTGTTGATGGAAATCATAAAATGGAACCTGGAATGCCAGAATCATTTAATGTTTTATTAAAAGAAATACGTTCTTTAGGAATTAATATCGAATTAGAAGATTAAAACATTATTATAAATTAAAAAATCATATTTTATTTCACATAATACTTTAAAATAGGAAAAAATTTTTGAAAGAGCTATTTAAATTTATTAAAAAAAAAAATAAATCTGAAGATTTTAATGCAATAAAAATTTCACTACCTTCTCCTGAAGTTATAAGATCTTGGTCATATGGAGAAGTCAAAAAACCAGAAACAATTAATTATAGAACATTTAAGCCTGAAAGAGATGGATTATTCTGTTCTAGAATATTTGGTCCTGTTAAAGACTATGAATGTTTATGTGGAAAATATAAAAGATTAAAACATCGAGGAGTAGTTTGTGAAAAATGTGGAGTAGAAGTGACTCAAAGTAAAGTTCGAAGAGAAAGAATGGGTCATATTGAATTAGCTTCTCCTATAGCTCATATATGGTTTTTAAAATCATTACCATCAAGAATCGGTTTACTTTTAGATATGCCATTAAGAGATATTGAACGAGTATTATATTTTGAATCATATGTAGTAACTAATAACGGAACCACTAATTTAAAAAAAAATTCTATTTTAACAGAAGAACAAAACATTAAAGCTACAGAAAAATTTGGAGATGAATTTCAAGTAGAAATGGGAGCACAAGCAATACAAAAAATTTTAAAAGGAATAAATTTAAAAAAAGAATATAAAAATCTAAGAAAAGAACTAAAAAAAACTAACTCTGAAACTAAAAAAAAAAAAACTACCAAAAGAATAAAATTAATAGAATCTTTTATACAATCCAAAAATAAACCAGAATGGATGATATTAACAGTTTTACCAATTCTTCCACCAGATTTAAGACCATTAGTTCCATTAGATGGAGGAAGATTTGCTACATCTGATTTAAATGATTTATATAGAAGAGTAATCAACAGAAACAATCGATTAAAAAGATTATTAGAATTATCTGCTCCAGATATTATTGTTAGAAATGAAAAAAGAATGTTGCAAGAATCTGTAGATGCATTACTAGATAATGGAAGAAGAGGTAGAGCAATTATTGGATCTAATAAAAGACCATTAAAATCTTTAGCTGATATGATTAAAGGAAAACAAGGTAGATTTCGTCAAAATTTACTTGGAAAAAGAGTAGATTATTCAGGTCGTTCTGTAATTACAGTTGGTCCATATCTTAAATTAAACCAATGTGGATTACCTAAAAAAATGGCTTTAGAACTATTTAAACCATTTATATATGGAAAACTAGAACAAAAAAATTTAGCTACAACTATAAAATCTGCAAAAAGAATGGTAGAAAAAGAAGAATCAATTGTTTGGGATGTTTTAGATGAAGTTATTAAAAAACACCCAATACTATTAAATAGAGCTCCTACTTTACATAGATTAGGTATACAAGCTTTTGAACCAATATTAATAGAAGGAAAAGCTATTCAATTACATCCATTAGTATGTGCTGCATATAACGCAGATTTTGATGGTGATCAAATGGCTGTTCATATACCATTAACTATAGAATCTCAAGTTGAAGCAAAAAACTTAATGATGTCTACAAATAATATCCTTTCTCCAGCAAATGGAGAACCAATTATAGTTCCTTCTCAAGATGTAGTTCTCGGACTATATTATATGACACGAGAAAAAATAAATGGAAAAGGAGAAAACATGCTTCTATCTGATATAAAAGAAGCAGAAAAAGTATATGAATTAGGTTTTGCTGAACTTCATTCTATTGTAAAAATAAAAATTACAGAATATTCTAAAAAAAACAAAAAAACCTACAAAAAAAATACAAAAATTGTAAAAACAACTATTGGAAGAGCAATACTATGGAAAATTGTCCCAAAAGGACTTCCTTTTTCTATAGTAAATAAAACATTAAAAAAAAATACTATTTCAGATATGATTAATACTTGTTATAGAATTTTAGGTACTAAAAAAACAGTTATTTTTGCTGATCAAATAATGTACACTGGATTCTCTTATGCAGCACGTTCAGGATCTTCTGTTGGAATTGATGATATGAAAATACCTAAACAAAAAACAGAAATCATTAACGAAGCCAAAACTGAAGTTCTAGAAATACAAGAACAATTTCAATCAGGATTAGTTACTTCAGGAGAAAGATATAATAAAGTTATAGATATTTGGTCAACAGCTAACGAAAAAGTATCTGAATCTATGATGAAAAATTTATCTACAGAAAATATTATTAATAAAAAAGGAAAAATTAAAAAACAAATTTCATTTAATAGTATTTTTATTATGGCAGATTCTGGAGCAAGAGGATCAGCAGCTCAAATACGTCAATTAGCTGGAATGAGAGGATTAATGGCAAAGCCAGATGGATCTATTATTGAAACACCTATTACAGCAAATTTTAGAGAAGGATTAAGTGTTTTACAATATTTTATTTCTACACATGGAGCACGAAAAGGTCTTGCTGATACTGCTTTAAAAACAGCAAACTCTGGATATTTAACGCGAAGATTAGTAGATGTTGCTCAAGATCTTGTAGTAACAGAAAAAAATTGTAAAACAAAAAATGGAATAGAAATGATTTCTTTAATTGAAGGAGGAAATGTTAAAGAACCTTTAAGAGACAGAGTATTAGGAAGAATTTCTTTAAAAAATATTTTTAAAAATCACTCTCAAGAAATATTAATAAAAAAAAATACTCTATTAAACGAAAAATACTGTAATTTATTAGAAAAATATTCAATTGACACAGTAGAAGTTCGATCAATAGTTCATTGCGAAACAAATTTTGGAGTATGCGCATATTGTTATGGAAGAGATTTAGCTAGAGGAAAATTAGTAAAAAAAGGAGAAGCTATTGGTGTAATAGCGGCACAATCTATAGGAGAACCAGGAACTCAATTAACAATGAGAACTTTTCACATTGGAGGTGCAGCATCTAGATCAGTTACAGAATCAAATATTCAAGTCCGAAATACTGGAATATTAAAATTAAATAATTCTAAATCTGTTATTAATTCATCTGGAAAAACTGTTATTACAGCACGTAATGTAGAATTAAAAATCATTGATTCATTAGGTAGAACTCAAGAAAGTTATAAAATTCCTTATGGAACTATTTTAGAAAAAACAAATGGCGATAAAGTTTATTCTAGAGAAATTATAGCAGTTTGGGACCCACATACTATTCCTGTAATTACTGAAGTTAATGGATATATAAAATTTGTAGATATGTTAGAAGGACAAAGTATCATTAAACAAACTGATGAAATAACTGGTTTATCTTCTATAATAATTTTAGATATGTCTGAAAGAAGCTCACTTGGAAAAGATCTAAGACCATCTTTAAAAATAATTAATTCAAATAAAGATGATGTTTTAATACCAGGAACACAAATGCCTGCTCAATATTTTTTACCAGGAAAAACTATAATTCAATTAGAAAATGGAGAAAAAATAAGATCAGGAGATACTTTAGCTAAAGTTCCTCAAGAATCTGTAAGTACCAAAGATATTACAGGGGGTCTTCCACGAGTTGCTGATTTATTTGAAGCTAGAAAACCAAAAGAACCAGCTATTTTAGCTGAAAAAAGTGGAATAATTTCTTTTGGAAAAGAAACAAAAGGTAAAAGAAGATTAATTATTACTCCTTTAAATGGAAAAAATATATACGAAGAAATGATTCCAAAATGGAGACAATTAAATGTTTTTGAAGGTGAACGCGTAGAAAAAGGAGATATAATATCTGATGGTCCAGAATCACCGCATGACATATTGAGATTGCGAGGAATTCAATCTGTAACAAGATATATTGTGAATGAAGTACAAGAAGTATATCGATTACAAGGTGTAAAAATCAACGACAAACATATTGAAGCTATTATTAGACAAATGCTAAGAAAAGCAACAATTATAGATAATGGTGAATCAGAATTTTTAAATGGAGAACAAGTAGAATATTCCAGAATTAGAATATCTAATATAAAACTCAAAAAACAAAATAAAAAAATAATATCTTACAATAGAGATTTATTAGGAATTACAAAAGCTTCTTTAGCAACAGAATCTTTTATTTCTGCAGCATCTTTTCAAGAAACAACGAGAGTTTTAACAGAATCTGCAGTTGCTGGAAAAATAGATGATTTACGAGGTTTAAAAGAAAATGTTATCGTAGGAAGATTAATTCCGGCAGGAACTGGATATAAATATCATCAAGATAGATTATTAAATAAAAAAATTAATCAATTTCAAGGAAATAGAACAAAAAAAAATTCTTCAAAAAAAAAGATCAGTTTAGAAGAAGCTTCTGCTAATTTATCTGAACTTTTAAATTCAACTAATTTATAAAAAAATAATATATATAAATAAAATATTTTATTTTTTAAAATAATTATTATAAAAGGATATAAAAAAAAATTATGAACAAATCACAATTAATTGATATTGTTTCAAAAAAATCTTTAATATCAAAAATAAAAACAAAAAATATACTTGATACAATATTATCTGAAATTACAAAATCTCTACAAAAAGAAGAAAATGTTCAATTAGTTGGATTTGGAACATTCAAAATTAATAAAAGATCAGCTAGAACTGGAAGAAATCCAAAAACAGGAAAAGAAATACAAATATTAGCTACAAAAATTCCTTCTTTTATTTCCGGAAAAACATTAAAAGAAGCCGTAAAATAAATAATTTAAAAAAATTAGTAGGGATAAAACCCTACTATATAAAATAATGTATTATAAATATAATTATATACTAAATTATATAAATTTAATATATAAAATATAACTATATTTTATAAACTAAAATATATTTTTTTAAACATATTTTAAAAAATTTTATATAAAAAATTCTTCTAAAATTACACTTTTTTAATAAAAAATATAAATTTAAAAATTTTTTAATATAAATATTTATAAAACTTTTTTATTTTAAAAATTTATATAAATATATTTAACAATTTTAAAAATATGTTTTTATAATTTTTAAAAAATTAAATTTAATTAATTAAATTTAAAAAATAAAATAGATTTTTAATTCTTTATTAATTTATAATATTTATTTAAATAAAATATAAAATATATAATAAAAAAAATAAAAAAAATAAATTTAATTTAAATATTTTTTTAATATTTTTAAATTTTAAATTAAATAAAAATTTCTTAATAACATTCTAATTTAAAAAATTTAATTAAAAAATTATTCTTAAAAAAAATAATTTTTTATATAATATTTTTTTATTATAATATCTTTCTTATATTTTTTAAAATTCTTATCAATTCTATTTTTTTAAAAAACTCATATAATTTAAAAAAATATAATAAAAATATTTTTATAATTAAAAAATAATTTAATTTTTTATAAAAAATAAATAAAAAAAATTTTAAAACTATTTTTTTTCTATAGACAAACGTAATTTATTCATTGCTTTTTTTTCTAATTGACGTACTCTTTCTGCAGAAATTCCATAATTTTTAGCAATTGTCTTTAAAGTATTTTTTTTTCCTCCTTTTAACCAACGTGAATAAATAATATTTCTACTTCGATCATCTAAATCTAAAAGAGCTGTATTTAATTTTTTTTTAATATATTTCTTCCAATTTTCATTTTCAATATTTCGAGTAAAATCTAATAATTGTTCTCTAAAATACGAAATTGAATATATATTTTTAAAAGATTTATCAGAATTATATTCTTCAGAACTATTATTTAAAAAAACATCTTTTGCGCACATACGAGATTCCATTTCTATCACATCTTTATTTTTTACTTTTAAATTTTGAGCTACTTTTATAATTTCTTTTTTATTTAACCAACCTATTTTTTTTTTATTTTTTCTTAAATTAAAAAATAATTTTCTTTGAGATTTAGTAGTAGCTATTTTTACTATTCTCCAATTTTTTAAAACATATTCATGAATTTCAGATTTTATCCAATAAACAGAAAACGATACTAATCTAACTCCTAAATTTGGATTAAATTTTTTAACAGATTTCATTAATCCAATATTTCCTTCTTGGATTAAATCAGCTTGAGGTAATCCATAACCAGAATAATTTTTTGCAATTCGAATAACAAAACGTAAATGAGATAATATTAAAATTTTTGCAGCTTTTAAATCACCTTTATTAAAAAATTTTTGTGCTAATTTTTTTTCATCACTAGCCGATAATAATGGTAAATGATTAGAAGAATCAATATAAGTATTAAAAATACTTAATGATTTTATTGGAGAAAATTTAATTTTATCCATCATTTTTTTCCTATATATACTAATCATTATTTATAAATAATTTTTTCAATTAAAAAATTAAAAAAATATAAAACAAAATTTTTAAAAATTTTTTTTAATAATATAACATATTTTATTTATAAATCTTTTTCAAATATAGTATTTATAAATTCATTAATTTTAAATATATAAATATCATTTATAGATTCTCCTGTTGTAACATATCTTATTGGAATAGAAAATTGATCTGCTATTGAAAATATAATTCCTCCTTTTGCTGTTCCATCAAATTTTGTTAAAATTAAACCTGTAACTCCAAGAGATCTATGAAATAAATCTGTTTGAACTAACGAATTTTGACCATTACAAGAATCAATTGTTAAAAAAATATCCAAAGAACCATTATTATTATTTTTATTAATTACTCTTACAATTTTTTTTAATTCATTCATTAAATTAATTTTTGTATGCAAACGCCCAGCAGTATCAATAATTAAAATATCATAATCTTTTAATAATGCTTTTTGAATAGATTCATAAACAACAGAAGCAGGATCTGATCCTGATTTTTTAAAAAATATTGGAATTTTATTTCTATTACATAAAATATTAATTTGATCTACTGCAGCAGCTCGAAAAGTATCTGCTGCCGATACTAATACTTTTTTATTTTTATGTTGATATAATTTAGACAATTTTACAGCTGTTGTCGTTTTTCCTGATCCGTTAACCCCTACTAATAAAATAATAGATAATTTTTTAAACTTTAATTTTTTTTTTTTATTAGATTTTTTTAAAATATTTTTCATTTCACAAATAATAGATTTATGAACTATTTTAGGATTTTTAATATCTTTTCGATTTAAATTATTAATAGAATTATCTATAATTTTTTTAGAGGTTTGAAAACTAATATCAGAAGATATTAATTTTTCTTCTAATTTTTTTAAAAACATCGTATCAATTTTATTAACTAAAAAAAATTTTTTAAAAATCAAACTAAAATTTTTTTTAGTTTTAATAAATTTATTTTTAAAATAAGAAATGTAATTATTTTTTTTTATATCAGTTTCTTTACGATTATGAAAATTATCTTTTTTTAAAGGTAAATTATGTTTATCATAATGAGATTTTTTTAAACAAATATTTTTTTTTTTATTTTTTACACTTTGAATATCTTTTATGTTATCTTTTTTTTTAAAAAAATTTATTTTATCTATAAATGAAAAAAAAATGTTCTTTTTATTTTTTGACATATAATCTCCTTTTATTATAAATTTTTTATATAATATATAATATTTATAAAAATATTTAATTATAAAAAAATATATTTAAAAAATTATGAACAAAAAAAATGTTTTAAGAATAATTGGTGGAAAATTTAAAAGACATAAAATATATATTAAACATACAAAAAATTTAAGACCAACTCAAAATTTTATAAGAGAAACTTTATTTAATTGGCTAAAAAAATATATTCAAAATTCAAAATGTTTAGATTGTTTTTCAGGAAGCGGTATCTTAGGAATAGAAGCAATTTCTAGAAATGCAAAATTTGTTACTTCATTAGAAATTAATAAAAATTCTATCGAAAATATTAAAAAAAATAAAAAAAAACTAAAAATAAAAAATATGGAAATAATTCATACTAATTCACTTATATGGTTAAAAAAAAAAAAATTTAAATACGATATAATATTTTTAGATCCTCCATATAATAATACTAAATTATTAAAAAAATCTATTTTTCTTTTAGAAAAAAATAATTGGACAAAAAAAAATACAATAATATATATTGAAAAAAAAAATAATAAAAAAAATGTAATTACTCCAAAAAATTGGATTATTCAAAAAGAAAAAAAAACTAAAAATATTAATTATGGAATTTATTTAAGAAAATAATAAAAAATATTTTGTTAACTTAAATAAACATTTTTCTGAAATGAAAAATTTAGATATAAAAAATTATAACTAAGGATTTTCATTTATGAACAATTATATAAAATTAATAAAACGCATGAAATCTATTATACCAACACATATTAAACCAAAATTTAAAAATGAAAAAGATTTATTAAATTGGAATCAAAAAAAAGGGTTATTATCGTCTCAATCTATTCAAAAAAAAAATAACAAAAAAAAAATTAAAAAAATATTAAAAAATTCAGGAATTAAAAAACTTTATATTAACTGTACATTTAAAAATTATAATATTTATAATATAGGACAAAAAAAAGTTTTAAATTTTTCTAAAAAATATGCTAAAAACTTTAATAAAAAATTTTCAAATTTTATTTTTTCTGGATCTCCTGGCACTGGAAAAAATCATTTAGCTACAGCAATAGGAAAATATTTAATACTCAATAAAAAAAAAATACTTATTATAACAATTGCTGAATTAATGTCTGAAATAAAAAAAACATTTAATAAAAATAATACTCTTACTGAATCTTGCTTGATTAATAAACTTATAAAAATAGATCTATTAATTATTGATGAAATTGGAATACAACAAAAATCTCAATATGAAAAAATAATAATGCATCAAATTATAGATAGACGTTCATCATCTAAAAAATCTACAGGAATTTTATCTAACCTAAATTACAATAATTTATATAAACTATTAGGGGAAAGAATTATTGATCGTTTAAAATTAGGAAATAGTTCATGGTTAAATTTTAATTGGAAAAGTTATCGTTCTAATATTACAGAATAAAAAATAAATAATTTCTTAAAAAATTTTTAAATTCTAGAAATATATTTTTTATTTCTTGTATCTACTTTAATTATATCATTAATATTTATAAAATAAGGAACTTGAATAGATACACCTGTACATAATATAGCTTTTTTCATTCTATTATTAATAGATTGTTTTTTAATAGAAGAAGTTGTTTTAATAACTTTTAAATTAATAAAATTATTTACATAAATAGAAATAACATTTTTTTTCCACATAGTTAAATAACATTTACATTGAGGAATTAACCAAAAACTTTTTAATTTAACAATTTCTTTAGAAACAATTATTTCTTCAAAACTTTTAATATCTATAAAATACCAAAAAATACTATCATTATATAAATATATAACTTTAATATCTTGAACATCGGCTATTTTTAAAACATCAGTAGATTTAAATGTCGTTTCAACTATTTTACCAGATAAAATATTTTTAAATTTTACTCGAGAAAAAGCTTGACCTTTACCAGGTTTTACAAATTTACTACTTTGAATTATACATGGTTTATTAAAAATCAAAACTTTTAAACCAGGTTTAAAAGAATGTATAGAATATGATCGTGTCATTTTTTTTATTACAAGTATGTTTTTAAATATATTAATTAATATTAAATAATTTTTTATTTTCCCCTAATGTAAAATTATTACATCAAAGGGAAAATAAATTAAAATATTTTAAAATTATTAAAAATTTTTTATAGTTAAAAATTTATCTAAAATTTAAATAAATTACATCATTCCACCCATTCCACCCATTCCATTAGCAGATGGAGAAGGCATATCAGAAGATTTATCTTCTTTAGGAGAATCAGTAACCATACATTCTGTAGTAATCATTAAACCTGCTACAGAACCTGCGTATTGAAGAGCTGATCTTGTTACTTTAGTTGGATCTAAAATACCAAATTTAATCATATCTCCATATTCATCAGTTGCTGCATTATATCCATAATTTCCTTTGCCATCTTTTACATTATTTGTTACCACAGACGGTTCTTCACCAGAATTAGCAACAATCTGACGTAAAGGAGCTTCCATAGATCTTAAAGCAACTCTAATTCCTACATTTTGGTCTTCATTTTGACCAGTCATATTAGAAATTTTTGCTGCAACACGTACTAAAGCTACTCCACCACCAGCTACTACACCTTCTTCTACAGCTGCACGAGTTGCATGTAAAGCATCTTCTACACGTGCTTTTTTTTCTTTCATTTCTACTTCTGTAGCTGCTCCAACTTTTAAAACAGCAACTCCGCCAGATAATTTTGCTAATCTTTCATTTAATTTTTCTTTATCATAATCTGAAGTTGATTCATTAATTTGTTGACGAATATTTAAAATTCTTTTTTGTATTTCAGATTTTTGACCAAATCCACCAATAATTGTTGTTGAATCTTTTGTAATTACTACTTTTTTAGCTTGACCTAAATCTTCTAAAGTTGTTTTTTCTAAATCCATAGCTAATTCTTCAGAAATAACTGTTCCAGCTGTTAAAATAGAAATATCTTGTAACATAGATTTTCTACGATCTCCAAAACCAGGAGCTTTTACTGCTGCAATTTTTACAATTCCTCTCATAGAATTTACAACTAAAGTTGCTAAAGCTTCACCTTCTAAATCTTCTGAAATAATTAATAAAGGTTTACCAGATTTTGCAATAGCTTCTAAAATTGGTAATAATTCTCTAATATTAGAAATTTTTTTATCTGCCATTAATATATAAGGATTATCTAATTCTACAATACCAGTTTCTGGTTTATTGATAAAATATGGAGATAAATAACCTCTATCAAATTGCATTCCTTTTACAACATCTAATTCATCTTCTAAACCTGTACCTTCTTCTACTGTAATAACACCATCATTTCCTACTTTTTCCATAGCTTCAGAAATCAAAGAACCGACTGTTTCATCAGCATTTGCAGAAATAGTTCCAACTTGAGTTATAGCTTTAGAATCTGAACAAGGAACAGATAATCTTTTTAATTCTTTAACAGCTTGTATTACAGCTTTATCAATCCCTCTTTTTAAATCCATTGGATTCATACCAGCTGCTACAGCTTTTAAACCTTCATTTACAATAGACTGAGCTAACAAAGTTGCAGTAGTTGTTCCATCTCCTGCTACATCATTTGCTTTAGACGCAACTTCTTTTACCATTTGAGCGCCCATATTTTCAAACTTATCTTCTAATTCAATTTCTCTAGCTACTGATACACCATCTTTTGTAATACTAGGAGCTCCAAAAGACTTATCTAAAACAACATTTCTTCCTTTAGGACCTAATGTCACTTTTACAGCATCTGCTAAAATATTAACACCACGAAGCATTTTTGTACGAGCTTCATTACCAAATTTTACTTCTTTAGCTGCCATTTTTATAGTTTCTCCTTAAATAATTTTTTAAAAATAATAAAAAATATTATTTCTCAACAATTGCTAAAACATCACTTTCAGTTAAAATTAAAACCTCTTCATCATTAATTTTTTCTGTTTTAGCTCCATATCCTTCATTAAATATTACAATATCATTTATTTTAACATCTAATTTTTTAATTTTTCCATTATCTAAAACTTTACCGTTTCCAACTGCTAAAACTTTTCCTCTCGTAGATTTATTTGCTGCTGATCCTGTTAAAACTATTCCACCAGAAGATTTAGATTCCATTTCTTGACGTTTAACAATAATACGATCATGTAAGGGACGTATTTTCATTATTTATATTCTCCTTTTTTTTTTATTTAATCTAATTTTTTTTTCAAATAAATATTTTTATCAAAGAAATTTTTTTACTAATAATATTATATGGACGATTATTATAACTTTCAACCCTATTTAAAAAATAGATTATTTTTTTTAAAAAAATATTTTATTTATTAAAAAAATATTGACAAATAACAACAATTAATGTTTTACTATATTTATAAAAGCCCGAATAGCTCAGTTGGTAGAGCAGGGGACTGAAAATCCCCGTGTCGGTGGTTCAATTCCGCCTTCGGGCAATTTTATATTTTTTTAAATAAATATTATAAAATATGAAAAATACTTTATTTTCCAATACAAAAATTTGAAAAAATTTTGTTTAAAATATCCTCTGTATTAACTTCTCCCGTTATTTTATTTAAATAATTTTGAGAATTTTTTAAATAATAAGCTAAAATTTCATAATTTTTATTTTTTTTCCAATCTAATTGACTATTATTTAATTCTTTTAACGTTGATTTAATTTCTTGAATATGTCTTTGTCTAACTAAAAAAATATTTTCTTTTGGAATCGATATTAATTTATTTAATTTTTTTCTTAAACAAGAATATAGAATTTCTATTCCTATTTTTTTTTTTATAGATAAAAAAATTAATTCTATATTTTTTAAAAAAACTATTTTAGGATTAATATTTATTAAATCAATTTTATTTAAAATCAAAATAATATGAATTTCTGAAGAAAGATTTTTAATAATCTTAAAAAATTTTTGTATTTGTTTTTTTTTATTTTTACTTGAATCAATTAAAAATAATAATATATTAGAAAAATTAATTTCATTTTTTGCTAATTTTATTCCAATTTTTTCTATTTTATCTTTAGTTTGTCTAATTCCTGCAGTATCTGTTAATTCTATTAATTGTTTATTAAAAATAATTTTATTATGTATTAAATCACGCGTAGTTCCTTTAAAATTTGTCACAATAGAAGATTTTTTACATGATAATAAATTAAATAAACTAGACTTTCCAGCATTTGGAAATCCCGCAATCACAACTTTAGCTCCATTATTTAAAATTGAACTATTTTTAGAAATAAATAAAACTTTTTTCAAAGAAGAAATAATTTTTCTAATATTTAAAAATATTTTTTTTTCTATATTGAAATTTATATCTTCATCAGAAAAATTTAATTCAGCTTCAACAATAGATCTTAAATATGTAACTTTATCTATAATTTTATTTATATAATTTGAAAAATCTCCATTTAACGATCTTAAAGAAGCTTTTACTAATTCTTCAGAAGTTGAATTAATTAAATCAGATATAGATTCTGATTGAATTAAATCTAATTTTTTATTTAAAAAAGCTCTTTTAGAAAATTCTCCAGGATCAGCTATTCTAATACCTTTAATCTGTAAAATTTTTTTAATTAACAAATTTGAAATAAAATTATTTCCATGTCCTTGTAATTCAAGAACGTCTTCTCCTGTAAAAGAATTTGGAGAAGGAAACCAAATTCCAATACCTTGATCAATTATATTTTTATCCAAATCAAAAAATTTTGAATAAACAGCATATCTAGGTTTTAAAATTTTTCCTAAAATACACTTTGAAACAAAAGAAGATTTTTTTCCAGAAATTCGAACTATATAAACTCCTCCCATTCCTTGAGGAGTAGCTTGTGCAATAATTGTATCAGACATTTTTTTTATTATTATTTATTAAAAGATAAATTTATAATATATAAATAAAATTATTTTTTATTATAAATTTTTTTAAAAAATTTATTTTATAAAAAATTTTTATTTTTTTTTAAATTATTATAAATATGTTTTTGTTGAATTATACTAATTAAATTATTAACAATATAATATAGTACTAATCCTGATGGAAACCATAAAAAAAATATTATAAATGCCATAGGAACAACAAATGCAATTTGTTCTTGTAAACTATCCATAGAATTTTTATAACATTTATTTTGTGAAAAAATGTCTTGAGATGATAATCTTTGAATATAAAACATAGTTATACCCATTAATATCGGAAGTATATAAAATGGATCATAACTTGATAAATCTTGTATCCAAAAAATAAACGGAGAGTCTCTTAATTCGATAGAATTAGTTAACATGTAATACAAAGATAAAAAAATAGGCATTTGAAAAAAAACAGGAAATAAACCAGAAAAAGGACTTATTTTTTCTTTTTTATATAAAGCAAGAATTTTTTCTGTCATTTTTGTTTTATTGTTTTTATATTTATTTTTTAAATAATTTAATTTTGGTTGCAAAGATCGTAATTTTATCATAGAAATATATTGAGATTTATTTAAAGGATATGTAAAAATACGAATTATAATAGTAATTAAAATAATAGAAAAACCCCAATTTCCAAAAATTTTATATAAAAAATTTAATAATTGAAATAATGGTTGAGATAAAAACCATAAAAATCCATAATCTACTGTTAAATCTAAATTAGGAGCAATTAACTTCATTTCTTTTTGAATTTCTGGACCTATCCAAAGAGAAGATTCTATACAATTTAAACTATTATGAGGTATTAATAAATTTGATGTATGATAACCTATAATAGCTATTTTTGAATCAATATTTTTAGTATATATAGTATTTGGTCCTAAATTTTTTGATGGTATCCAAGCTGTTGCAAAATATTTTTGCAACATAGCAATCCAACCAGATTTAATTGTTTTATGTAAGTTTTTTTTAGAACTAATTAAATTAAAATCATATTTTTTAAATTTTTCATCATCAGAAGAATATGCAGTTCCTCTATAAGAACGTGAAGAATTATTATCTAAATCATCATATATGTCGTTTTTTACTGGATTAATTGTTTGAACAATTTCTCCAAACATATTTAAATGAATATTTTTTTTAGTTAAATTATAAATATAATTTTTTATTTTAATATTATACTTTCCTTTATAAAAAATAAGTATTTTTTTATATTTTATTCCATTTTTTAACGTACAAATCATTGGAACTATTAATTTTTTATGATTCGGTAATAATTTATAAAAATTTTTTTTAGTTTGATATTTTAATAAAATTTGTTCATTATTTTTGTCAATTTTGTTAAAACCATTTCGTACTTGATATAAAAAATTTGAATTAGTTTTTAAAAATTTAAAATTTTGTAAAGAATTTTTTTTATCTTTATATTTTAATAAATTTGCTATTTTTATATTTCCATTATATTTATCAATAACAATTAAAAAAACATCAGTTTTAATAATAATTTCTTGATCATTTTTTTTATTTAAAAAAGGATAAATAGAACTAACATAACTTTTTGAAATTAAATTATTTACTCTTATAAAATTTTCTTTTTTCCAAGTTTGCCATAAAAAAAAAGAAATCAAAAATAAAGCAAAAATAAAAAAATTACGTTTAAAATACATCTTGATTCTCTTTTTATTTGTTTTTTATATAATAATTTAAAAAAATTATTTTTTATGAAGTAAAAATTTAATTTTTTAACAAAATAAAAAAATTAGACTAAAAAATACAAGTTTTAATCTAACTTTAAAATTTTAAAAAATTAATATAATATTTATTACTTATTAATTTTATATTATTAAAAAAAATATCTAGACCATAAATATTTTAATTTATTTAAAAAAATTTTTTTTTTATTTTTATATATTTTTTTTTTCACAATAACTATAAAATCCATCATAAAAAATTTATTTCTATATATTCTAAAAAATTCTCTTATTAATCTTTTGATATAATTTCTATCAACAGATTTTTTAACATTTTTTTTTGAAATAGAAATTCCTAATCTAGGATATTTCATTTTATTTTTTTTTCCTAAAATAAGTATTTTTTTAAATTGTACTTTATAAGGATTTTTAAAAACATATTTATACTGTATAGAATTTAAAAGACGAAATTTTTTCTTAAAAAAAAATTTTATCATAATAAAAATAATTTTATTTAGAAGAAATAGTTAAAAAATATTTTTTCTTAGAACGTCTACGAGACAAAATATGACGCCCATTTTTTGTAGACATTCTTGATCGAAACCCATGCACTCTATTTCTTTTTAAAACAGAAGGTTGAAAAGTTCTTTTCATAATTATAAAACCTAAAATAAATGAATTTGAAAAAAAAATGTAAAATAATTTATTATTTTAATACTCATATTAAAAATTGTACATAAAAAAAATAAAATAACATCATGTATTTTTTTTTATTATAAATTATAACATTAACAGTATTTTATATTTCAATCTATAAAATATATTTAAAAAATTTTATTATTTTTTTTTAAAAAAAATAAAAAAAATATTTTAATAAAATATAGGAGATTTTAAAATGTTTTTTTTAATATGGAAAAAATGTTTAAATTATTTTAAAAAAAAACTTTCAATAAATGAATTTAGCATATGGATAAAACCATTACAACCAAAAATAAAAAATTCTAAATTAATTATTTATACTTCAAATAAATTTATTTCTAATTGGATAAAAAAAAAATATCTAAAAAAAATAAAAAAATTATTAAATTATTATTATAATTTTAAACTTCCATTTCTTAAATTAATTATTAAAAAAAAAAAAAATAAAAAAAAAAATATTCAATATATTAAAAAAAAAGTATATAATTTTAAAAATTTTATTATAGGAAAATCAAATAAATTAGCTTATAAAGCAGCTTTATTATCAGCAAAACATCCAGGAAAATTCTATAATCCATTATTTATATATGGAAAAACAGGTTTAGGAAAAACACATTTATTACACGCAATTAAAAATTTTATAATTAAAAATAAAAAAAATAAAAAAATTATTTATATAAGTTCTGAAAATTTTGTTCAAAATATGGTGAAATCATTAAAAAATAATTCTATTGAAAAATTTAAAAAATATTATCGTTCTGCAAATACTTTATTAATAGATGACATTCATTTTTTTTCTAAAAAAAAAAGATCACAAGAAGAATTTTTCCATACATTTAATGATTTAATAGAAAAAAAAAAACAAATAGTACTTACCTCTAATTGTTATCCAATTTCAATAAAAGGAATAAAAAATAAATTAAAATCTAGATTAGATTGGGGGTTAAGTATCCAAATACAACATCCAAAAAAAAAAATACGAATATTAATTTTAAAAAAAAAATTATTAGAAAAAAAAATTATTTTAAAAAATAAAATAATTTTATTTTTAGCAAAAAAACTAAATTCTAATGTTCGAGAATTAGAAGGAGCAATAAATAAAATTCAAGCTAATATTATTTTTTATAAAAAAAAATCTATTACTTTAAAATTTATAAAAAAAATATTAAAAGATCTATTTAAAGCAAAAAAAAAAAAAATTACAATAAATAAAATACAAAAAATAGTATCAAATTATTATAATATAAAAATATCAGATTTATTATCAAAAAAAAAATCTACATCTATAAATATTCCTAGACAAATAGCTATAAAAATTTCAAGAAAATTAACTAAAAAAAGTCTTAAAGAAATTAGTAAAGCATTTAATAAAAAAAGCCATACCACTATTATATATGCATGTAAAAAAATAAAAAAAATATGCCATAATAATCTTCTAATTAAAGATGATTATTTCTATTTACTTAAAAAAATATCTTTATAAAAATATGAAATGTATTGTTGAACAAAAAAATATAATTAATCCATTACAAAAAATTAATTCTTTACTAACTAAAAATAATACTAATGAAATTTTAGGAAATATTTTAATTGAAATTAATAATTCTAATATTCTGTTAACCGGAACTAATACAGAAATGGAATTAATTTATAAAATTCCTAATCAATATAATTGCGTATCTGGAAAAATAACCGTTTCAGGAAAAAAAATATTAAATATTTTTCGTATAATTTCTAAAAAATCATTAATAAATATCAAACTAATTCAAAAAAAACTCTATATAATTTCTAAAAAAAGCAAATTTTCTTTATTAACTATTTCAGAAAAAAAATTTCCATATTTTAAAAAACAAAAATATAAAATAAAATTTTATATAAATCAAAAAATTTTAAAAAATATGTTAGAATATATTTATTTTTCAATGTCTTCTCAAGACGTTCGATCATATTTAAATGGAATTTTAATAGATTTTAAAAAAAAATATATAAAATCTGTTGCAACAAACGGACACAGAATGGCAATTTTTAAAAAAAAAATAAAAAAAAATGAAAATTTTCCTATATTTTCAATTATCTTACCAAGAAAAACAGCTATTGAACTAAATAAAATACTTACTCATGAAAAAATTTTAATAAAAATTTTATTAAATAAAAATAATATTCAATTTCATATAAAAAACATTATTTTTACTTCTAAATTAATAAATAATAAATTTCCAAAATTAGATCATATATTAATTAAAGAAAAAAAATATAAAATAAAAATAAATAAAGAAATTTTAAAAAAATCTTTATCTCATGTTTCTATTTTAGTCCATGAACAAATAAAAGGTATATATTTAAAATTTTATAAAAATAAATGTACAATTTGGTCTCATAATCAAGACGAACAAGCAAAATATACATTTCCCATAGAATATAATTATCTAAAAAAAATAAAATTATCCATGAATATAAATTATTTATTAGATGTACTTAATATTTTGAAATATAATTTTATCTATTTAATTTTAGATAAAAATATTCAATATTTACAAATTGAAGTATTAGAAAAAATAGAATTAAAATATATAATATTACCATTATATCTTTAAATATATATATAAAATTTAAATATATATTAATGCTTTATTATAAATTTTTTAAAATATATAAAAAAAAGAGAAAAAATGCAAAATAATTATAATTCATCTAGTATAAAAATTTTAAAAGGTTTAGAAGCTGTAAAAAGACGCCCAGGAATGTATATAGGAGATACAGATGATGGAACAGGGCTTCATCATATGGTCTTTGAAGTTGTAGATAATTCAATTGATGAAGCGCTTGCAGGATATTGTAATAAAATAACAATATCTATACATAAAGATCATTCAATTTCAGTTGAAGACAATGGAAGAGGAATTCCTATTGATATACATCCTGAAGAAGGAATACCTGCATCTGAAGTAATTCTAACAATGTTACATGCTGGAGGAAAATTTGATGATTACTCTTACAAAATCTCTGGTGGTTTACATGGTGTAGGAATATCTGTTGTAAATGCTCTTTCTTCTAAATTAGAATTAGTTATATTTAGAAATAAAAAAATTTATCAACAATTTTATTCTAATGGAAATAAAAAAAGTGAATTATCAATTATAGGAAAAAGTAAAAACACAGGAACAAAAATAAGATTCTGGCCTAATCATAAAATTTTTAATAACATTAGAAAATTTAAACATAAAATAATCTCTCATCGATTAAAAGAATTATCATTTTTAAATCCAAATATTTCTATCAAACTTATTAATAATATTAAAAATATTAAAAAAACATACTATCATCAAGGAGGAATTAAAGAATTTATAAAATATGTTAATAAAAAAAAAAAATTTATACATCCTAAAACCTTGCACTTTATTTTAAAAAAAAAATCTATATTAATTGAATTAGCTATGAAATGGAATAATTCTTTTAAAGAAACTATTCTTTGTTATACAAATAATATTCCTCAAAAAGAAGGAGGAAGTCATTTATCTGGATTTAAATCTTCTTTAACTCGAACAATAAACAATTATATAGATAAAGAAAAATTTAACAAAAAAAATAAAATAAACATTATAGGAGATGATGTTAGAGAAGGTTTAATAGCAATTGTTTCAGTAAAAATTAATGATCCAAAATTTTCTTCTCAAACAAAAGAAAAATTAGTATCTTCTGAAGTAAAACCAGTCATAGAATCATTAATACATGAACATTTTCTTAATTTTTTATTAGAAAATCCCAATGATACAAAAATTATTATTAATAAAATCATTGAATCCGCTACTGCTAGAGAAGCAGCAAAAAGAGCACGAGAAATAACAAAAAAAAAAAGCGCTTTAGAGTTATCAGGTTTACCTGGAAAATTAGCAGATTGTCAAGAAAAAAATCCAATTTTTTCAGAAATTTATTTAGTTGAAGGAGATTCAGCTGGAGGATCAGCTAAACAAGGTAGAAATAGAAAAAATCAAGCAATACTTCCATTAAAAGGAAAAATATTAAATGTAGAAAAATCTACTTTTGAAAAAATGCTATCTTCACAAGAAGTTACATCAATAATTACAGCTCTTGGATGTGGAATTGGAAAAGAACACTATGATTTTAAAAAACTTAGATATCATAGTATTATTATTATGACAGATGCAGATATAGATGGTTCTCATATAAGAACTTTATTATTAACTTTTTTTTATAGATATATGCCAGAAATTGTTGAAAAAGGACATATTTATATTGCTCAACCTCCTCTTTATAAAATTAAAAAAGGAAAAAAAGAAAAATATATTAAAGATCATTTTTCTATGAAAAAATATCAAATAAAAATAGCACTTCAAGAAATAAAAATTTTAAGTAAAAATAAAAAATTTAATGAAAAAGATTTTAAAAATTTTAAAAAAATAATTTATAAATATATTAAAATAAAAAATCTAATCAAAAAAAAATATTCAATACAATTTAAAAAAATATTTACTCAACTAATTAAAAATAAAATTTTAAATAACTTAAAAAATGAAATAAAAATTAAAATTTGGATAAAAAATTTAATTAAAAAATTAAATTATCAATCAAAAAATAATTCTAAATATTCGTATAAAATAAAAAAAAATATCAATAAAAAATATTTTGATTTATTTATATATATAAAAATATATGGAAATATAAAAAAATATCATTTAACTCATAAATTTTTTAAAAATAATATTTTTAAAAAAATAAAATTTATACAAAAAAGAATGAAATTTTTTATAAAAAATAAAACCAGTATCATTAAAAATGATAAAAAAATATCATTTAAATGTTTAAAAAAAACTTTAACATGGATTATGAAACAATCTACAAAAAAAACCTATATACAAAGATATAAAGGATTAGGTGAAATGAATCCATCACAATTATGGACAACAACAATGAACCCAAAAACAAGAAGAATGGTTCAAGTAAAAATAAAAGATGCTGAACATGCAAATAAATTATTTAATATTCTAATGGGAGATTCTGTAGAACCTAGAAAAAAATTTATTCAAGAAAATGCATTAAAAGCAGAAAATATAGATTTTTAAAAAAAAATAATTAGCGGCATAAAATATATATTAAAAAAATATACAAAAAACAGCCGCTAAATACATTATTCATATAAATTAAATTTTTATTTAAATTTGTTTATTTTCTTAACAAATTCTATTTTTTTCAAAATATTTTGATATTTTTTATTTATTTTTATATCTAATTTAATATCTTTAATATTTTTATAATTTTCTTCTATTTTATTTTTCTTATTAATTAATTTATTTTTATTTAAGTCTTTTAAAAAAAAAGCATATTTAACTAATATATTTGAAATTTTTGATTTCATTTCAAAAATTCCTTTTGAAACATAAATATATTCTTTATTTCCTTTATTATTTAATATACTAATTAAACCAGATCTAATAAAAGTTAATAATGGAGAATGATTAGGATAAATACTAAAATTACCTTTAATTCCTTTAATTTTAGCACTCTTAACATTTTTAGAAAAAATACTTCTTTTAAAACTTACAATATTTAAACGAAAACACATAATTAAAATCTCAAAATATATTTAAAAAATTATTTTTTTTAAAATTAACTTTTTTTATAATTTTTATTTTTTTTGTTAAATTTATTTAAAACTTCATCAATAGAACCAATCATATAAAAAAATTGTTCTGGTATATCATCATAATGTCCTTCCAATATACCTTTAAAACCTAAAATAGTATCTTTTAAATTAACATATCTTCCAGAAATTCCAGTAAATATTTCTGCTACAAAAAAAGGTTGAGACAAAAATTTTTCTATTTTTCTTGCTCGTGAAACTAATAATTTATCTTTTTCAGACAATTCATCCATACCTAAAATTGAAATAATATCTTTCAAATCTTCATATTTTTGTAAAATAAGTTGAACATTTCTAGAAACATTATAATGCTCTTCTCCCACAATAACCGAATTTAAATTATTACTAGAAGAATTTAATGGATCTACAGCAGGATATATTCCTAAAGAAGAAATTTTTCTACTTAATGTTATTATTGCATCTAAATGAGAAAAAGTTGCAACAGGAGACGGATCAGTAAAATCATCAGCAGGAACATAAACTGCTTGTATTGAAGTAATTGATCCATTATTTGTAGATACAATACGTTCTTGAAAAACTCCCATTTCTTGTGATAAAGTTGGTTGATATCCTACAGCAGAAGGCATTCTACCAAGTAAAGAAGAAACTTCAGTTCCAGCTAAAATATACCTATATATATTATCTACAAAAAACAAAACATCTTTTCCTTCATCTCTAAATTTTTCAGCTAAAGTTAATCCTGTAAAAGCTGCTCTAAATCTATTACCAGGAGGTTCATCCATTTGTCCATAAACTAATGAAACTTTATCTAAAACGTTAGATTCTTTCATTTCATTATAAAAATCATTTCCTTCTCTTACTCTTTCTCCTACTCCTGTAAAAACAGAATATCCTTTATGTTCTATTGCAATATTTCTAATTAATTCCATCATATTTACAGTTTTTCCAACTCCTGCCCCTCCAAAAAGACCTATTTTTCCTCCTTTTGAAAAAGGACAAATTAAATCAATTACTTTAATTCCAGTTTCTAATATTTGATTAGTTTTAGACTGCTCTTCAAATAACGGAGGAGATCTATAAATCTCAGAATATTCTTCATGAATTTTATTTTCTTTATTAAAAATCGGACCACAATCATCTATAGGTTCTCCTAAAACATTTATTATTCTTCCTAAAGTAAATTTTCCAACGGGAACTTTAATAGAATGCTTTAAATTATAAACTTTTTGCCCTCTTTTTATTCCATCTGAAGAACCCATAGAAATAGTTCGAACAACATTTGATCCAATATGTTGTTGTACTTCTAAAATAAGAAATTTTTTTTTAATTTTTGTTCTTAAAATATGATTTATTTTTGGTAAGTTTTTTTGAAAAAATTCTACATCAATAACAGAACCAATAATTTGAACAATTTTCCCAACACACATATGCAAAAAACCTCTATATATTTTTTAATCCATTAAACAACAGATGCTCCTGAAATTATTTCAGTCAATTCTTGAGTAATATTATCTTGACGAGATTTATTATAAATTATTTTAGACTCAGTAATTAAATTAGAGCTATTTTCTGACGCATTTTTCATAGATATCATTCTTGAAGAATACTCACTAACTAAATTTTCTAATACACTATCATATATAGTTGTTTTAAAAAATTTATAAAAAATGCTTTCTATTAAATCAATAGATCTAGATTCATAAATATAATCCCAATTTTTTAAAAACATATTTTTTTTAATATTTAAATCTAAAGGAAATAATCTTTTAAAAATAGGTTTATAGTTCATATTCTTATTAAATTGATTAAAAACTATAAAAATTTGATCATAAAATCCTAATTTATAATTTTTAAATAATGTATTAGAAGTCTTAAATAAATCTTTTGAAAAAGACATTTTAAAAAAATTAAAATTATAAATTTGTATATTTTTTTTAAATTTATTTAAAAAATTAATTTCTTTTTTTCCAAAAATTATTAATTTATAAGAAATTTTCTTTAATAAAAAATTTTTTAAATATGGAAGAAGAAATTTAAACAAATTACTATTTAAACTACCACATAATCCTTTACTAGTTAAAATAACAATTATAACAACTTTTTTAGGATTTTTATTAAACAAAAAAATATTTTTTTGTTTTTTAATTTTTAACAAAAAAATTAAATTTTTAACTATTTTTGTAAGAATATTTAAATATGGAAAAGTTTTTTTTTTTTTTATTTCTATTTTTTTCATTTTAATTACAGAAATCATTTCCATTGCTTTAGTTATTTTTTTAATACTAGAAAAACTAACAATTTTATTTTTAATACTTTTAGTATTAATCATATATAAAAGCCTTTTTTAAAAAATAAAAATAATATATTTATAAATTTTCTATTTTAAATTTTTTAATTAAATTTTTTAACTCAAATTTTATAATTTTTGTATATTTTTTATTCTTATTTATTTTATTTATTAAAAAAGGAAAATTTTTTTTTGAAAAAGAAATAATATCTTTTTTAAAAATTAAAATATTCTTTAATTTAATATTATCTAATACTTTTTTATTTATAGAAAATAAAAAAATAGATTGTTCAGCAATAGATAAAGGTTGATGTTGATCTTGTTTTAATAATTCTATTATTTTTTTACCAAACTCTAATTGATTTTTTGTATCTATGTCTAAATCTGAAGAAAATTGAGAAAAAGCTTCTAATTCATTATATTGCGCTAATATTGATCGAATACCAGAAGATAATTTTTTTATAATATGAGTTTGTGCTGCACTACCAACTCGAGATACAGATATTCCCGAATTAACAGCTGGACGAATTCCTGAATAAAATAAATTTGATTCTAAAAATATCTGACCATCTGTTATAGAAATAATATTTGTAGGTATAAAAGAAGAAATATCACCTAATTGAGTTTCTACAATTGGAAAAGCTGTTAAAGAACCAGTTTTATTAGTTACTAAATTATTTGTTTTTTTTGATATATATTTTTCATTAACTTTAGATGATCTTTCTAATAATCTTGAATGTAAATAAAATATATCTCCAGGATAAGCTTCTCTTCCAGGAGGTCTTTTCAATAAAAGAGAAATTTGCCTATATGATATTGCGTGCTTAGATAAATCATCATATATAATTAACGCATCTTCTCCTTTATTTCTAAAATATTCACCCATAGCACAACCAGAATATGGAGATAAATATTGAAATGAAGCAGAATCAGAAGCAGAAGCAACAATAATAACTGTATTTTCTAAAACATTATTTTCATCTAAAATATTTACAACATTTATAACTGTAGACATTTTTTGACCAATTGCAACATAAATAGATTTTACACCAGATTTTTTTTGATTTATAATTGTATCAATAGCAAGTGTAGTTTTTCCAGTTTGTCTATCACCAATTATTAATTCTCTTTGCCCTTTACCTATAGGAATCATCGAATCAATAGATAAATATCCTGTTTGAATAGGCTCATTTATAACTTCTCTATCTATTACTCTAGGAGCAACACTTTCTATTTTAAGATATCCATCATTATTAATTTCACCTTTCCCATCGATTGGAATTCCAAGAGAATTAATTACTCTTCCTAAAAATTTATTCCCAACCGGCATTTCTAATATACGACCAGTACATCGAACTTTTGAACCTTGATGAATATTTTCAAAAGAACCTAAAATTACTGCTCCAACAATATATTTTTCTAAATTTAAAACAATTGCATAAATATTTTTTGATATTTCTAAAAGTTCTCCTTGCATAGCATCATATAATCCAGAAACTTTAATGATGCCATCCATTACTGATATAACTTTTCCTTCACTATAAAAATTTTTTTTATGTTTAAAATCTAAAATTCTTTGTTTAATAATTTCGCTAATTTCTACAGAGTTTATCTGCATTTTTTTATTTCTCTTATATGTTTATAAAATTTTTTAAAGATTTTAAATAATTTTTTATTGTATAATCAATAACAAAACCATTAATTGAAAGAATAAAACCTCCAATTAATTTTTTTTTAATAAAAATTTTAAAATTGATTTTTTTTAAAGTATTTTTTTCTAAAATATTAATAATTTTATTTTTTTGAATTAAAGTTAATGAATAAGGAGATTTTAAATAAACATCAATAATATTTTCATGTTTTTTTTTAATAAATTGAAATTCTTCAAAAATTTTAAATAATAAAAAAGTTCTATTATTCTTACATATAATTTTTAAAAAATTTTTTTCATGGTAATTTAGAGTAAAATCAAATAAAAAATATTTAAAAATTTTATATAATTTATTAGCATTTAAACATTCAGAAAAAATAATTTTTATATTTTTTTGAATAGAAATGTATGATAAAACTTTTAAAAATTTTTCCCAACGATTTATTTTATTTTCTTTTAAAGCTATATCAAAAATAGCTTTAGAATAAGAATAAATTATATTTTTATAAAAAATCATAATTTAAAACCTTTAAAATCTACTTTAAACTTATCAATCATTTTATTTGAATAATCTTGAGATAATTCTTTATTAAGAATTTTTTTAACAATTTCAATTATTAAAAAAACTGATTTTTTTTTTAATTTACTTTTTTCTTTATTAAACTTTATTAACAATTCTAAATGAGCATTTTTTATAATTTTATTTTTTTCAAATAAAGCTTTCTGAATAGATTTTTTTATTATACGATTTTTCTCTTCATGAGCTTTTTTTATAAAATTTATAGACTTTAACTTAGAATTTTTAATATTTTGAGAAATTTTTTTATTAATTTTTATTAATTTTTTTTTTGCATGTTTTACTAAAAGCATTGAATTATATATTTTTTTTTGTCTTTTTTTAATAACTTTAATGATAGGAGGCCAAATAAATTTCATACAAAATAAAACAAAAAAAACAAAAGATATAAATTGACCAAAAATTGTTGCGTTGATATTCATAAAATTATACTTGCCTTAATATAAAAAATTAAATCTATAAAAAATTTATTGAAATAAAAAAATATATAAATAAAATATTTTCTATAAAAAATTTACATATTAACTAATAATATAAAAAATTAAGAAATTCCAAAAATCATATATAAACCTAAACCTACCGTTATCATTGGAATAGCATCTACTAAACCCATTACAATAAAAAATTGAGATCTTAATATCGGTATAGAATCTGGTTGTCTAGCAGCTCCTTCTAAAAATTTTCCTCCAAGAACCCCAATACCAATAGCAGCTCCAATTGAACCTAAACCAATCATAATTGCAGCTGCAAGATATACAAAATTCATATCAATATTATTCATTTAAACCTCTAAATTTTTATAAAAAAAATTATTAATGCTTTTCAACTGCTGAAGAAATATAAACAATAGTTAACATCATAAAAATAAATGCCTGTAAAAAAATTACTAAAATATGAAAAATAGCCCATGGAACAGCTAAAATCCATTGAATCCACCAAGGTAAAAATGCTGAAATTAAAATAAAAATCATTTCTCCAGCATACATATTTCCAAATAATCTTAAACCCAAAGAAATAGGCTTAGATAAAAGAGAAGTAAATTCTAAAAAAAAGTTAAAAAAAGAAAAGAAAATATGATTAAATGGTTGAAAAAATAAACTTTTTAAAAAATTTAAAAAACCTTTATAAAAAATATTATAAAATAAAATAAGAAAAAATACACCAAAAGATAAAGAAAAAACAATATTTAAATCAGTAGATGGAACAATTCTAACATTAGAAATATTAAAACAATAATGCATAAAAAAAGGTAAAAAATCTATTGGAAACAAATCCATAAGATTCATTAAAAACACCCAAACAAAAATTGTTAGAGCTAATGGAGCAATTAACAAATTTTTTTTATAAGGAAATATATCTTTCACATTTTTATTTACAAAATCCACAGAAATTTCTACAATAGATTGTAATTTTCCAGGAACTCCTGTACTTAATTTTTTAGAAATACTATAAAAAAAAATTAAAAAAATTAAACCTAAAAAAAATGAAAAAAAAATTGAATCACAATTTAAAATTAAAAAATTATTATTTTTATTATTAATACTTAAAAATTTTAATGTCCTTAAATCTAATTGAAAATTTTTTAAATGATGACTAATATATTCTTGTGGATTAAACATAATTTTCGAACACATTATAATTCTAACCTTGTAAAAATTTTTAAAAATAAAAAATATTTAAACAAATATAATTTTTATAAAAAATAAATTTATAAAAAAAAATAAAAAATATTTTATATATTAAATAAAAATTTTAATTAAAAATTAATTAAAAAATATAATTTTAATATATATCATATATTATTTTTTTTACAATAATTTATTTATTTTCAGAATTTTTTTTTTTTAGATATATTAATAATATAGATATTGCAGCAGGAGTAATTCCAGAAATTCGAGAAGCTTGTCCAATAGAAAAAGGACGATAATTATTTAATATTTTAATAACTTCTGTAGATAATCCTTTAATTTTATTAAAATCTATATCAATAGATAATAATTTATTTTCATTTTTTATTTGATTTTTAATTTCTTTTTTTTGACGTTTAATATAACCTTTATATTTTTCTTGAATTTCAATTTGTTTTAATGCTTCATCATTATATGATAATTTAGAATTATAAATTCCTAATTTAATTAATTTTTTTATATTTATTTCTGGTCTTTTTAAAATTTTTAAAAGATTAGTTTTTAAACTAATAGGATTTAATAAAAATTTATTAATTTTTTCAGAAAAATATGTTTTAGGTTTTATTTTAATAGATTTAATTAAATCTTTTTCATTTTTAATATTTTCAAATTTTTCATTATATCTAATCCATCTTAAATTATCAACTAAACCTAAATCTTTTCCAATTTTAGTTAATCTTAAATCAGCATTATCTTCTCGAAGTAATAATCTATATTCTGCTCGAGAAGTAAACATTCTATAAGGTTCGTTTGTTCCTTTAGTACATAAATCATCAATTAATACACCAATATATGCTTGATCTCTTCGAGGATACCAATATGGCTTCTCTAAAGCAAAAAATGCAGCATTTATTCCTGATATTATTCCTTGAGCTGCAGCTTCTTCATATCCTGTAGTACCATTTATTTGACCAGCTAAAAAAAATCCTGGAAAAAATTTAGATTCTAAAGTTAAATTTAAATCTTTTGGATCAAAATAATCATATTCAACAGCATATCCTGGTTGCAAAATTTTTAAATTTTCAAATCCTTTAATAGTTTTTAAAAATTTTTTTTGAATATTTATTGGTAAACTAGTAGAAATTCCATTTGGATATATAATTTTATTTTCTAAACTTTCTGGTTCTAAAAAAATTTGATGTCGAGATCGATCTGAAAATCTTTTTACTTTATCTTCTATTGAAGGACAATAACGTGGACCTGCTCCAACAATTTTTCCAGAATATACTGCACTTAAGTTTAAATTATTAAATATAATATCATGTGTTTTAATATTTGTATAAGTAATATAACAAGAAATTTGTTGAAGAGGAGAAAAATTTTTATTATGTAAAAAAGAAAAAAAAGAAATAGGATAATCTCCTTTTTGCTTTTCTAAATTTTTAAAATTAATACTTTTTCTACAAATTCTGGGAGGAGTTCCTGTTTTTAATCGTTTAATTTTAAACGGTAAAAATTTTAATTTTTTAGAAAGAAGAATTGATGATTTATCATTTATTCTACCTCCTTTAAAAAATTTGTCCCCTATATATATTTTTCCATTTAAAAAAGTTCCTGCAGTTAAAACTATAGATTTAGAATAAAATTTTAAATTTTCAAGAGTTAAAACTCCAATAATTTTATCATTTTTTATAATCAAATCAATAACTTCTTGTTCTAAAATAAATAAATTTTTTTGAGAAAATAAAAATTTTTTTACTACTTTTGAATAAATATTTCTATCTATCTGAACTCTTGTTGAACGTACTGCTGGTCCTTTTTTTTGATTTAAAATTCTAAATTGTATTCCAGATTTATCTGCAAAAATTCCCATAAAACCACCTAATGCATCTATTTCTTTTACTAAATGACTTTTTCCTATTCCTCCAATAGCAGGATTACATGATAAAACACCTAAATTTTTTACACTTTGTGTAAGAAGAAGAGTTCGGCATCCTAACCTTGAAGAAGCTAAACACGCTTCAATTCCCGAATGACCACCTCCAATAACAATTACATCATAAGAATATCTTAAAAAACTCATATTTTCCATAATTTCTAAAAAAATTACAATATATATATATTATAATAATTAATCTAACATTTAAAGAATAAAAGAAAAAAAAATAAAAGAATTAAATAAAAATAAAAAAACTAAAAACAATAAATAAATATAAAAAAAATAAAAAATAAAAAATAATAATTTTATTATATAATAATTTAATTTTGTTTATAAAATAATAATTTTACTTTTTATAATAAGGTTTTTTAATGTATAAAAAAATGTTTATAAAATGTCAATAA